>NZ_JAAHGK010000500.1:0-5025 GCF_010672505.1 Okeania sp. SIO2B9
ATATGTCCTTTGACAAAGTGGTCGATCTTCGGAGCTTCCCGTAGGGTGGGATGGCGTACTTCGGAGCGGGTCTGCACTCTTCGGGTCTCGGAGCTGACCGACCATCGACCAAGAGAGCGGTGCGACCACGCGACGACGCTAGTCGCACCTGGTAGCGCACCAAGACAAAAGAATGATTTGCGACCTGAAAAATGGTATTGAAGCTATTCCCGTGTGACTCAGTCCTCCTGAGTTACCCTCCTGGGAGGGGCGGGGGTTGGTTGGGCACGCGGGTGGGTTGACTCCTCAGAAATATCCTAGCTATTTGTAGCAAATATTTATTATAGCGGTTTTCACAAAGGTAGACTACAAACAAAATATAAGTATGTTTGAAGTTTAATAATTACAGACCTAATAGCTGTATTCTATGTTAATGAAAACCGCTATAATTTGGTATTATATAAAATCCGGATAATTACTATATCCAAGTCATTGCGACTGGAACGGAGTGGAAGGAAGCAATCTCCACGCACCCCTGAGATTGCTTCCTATCGTCGCAATGACGACTATTCAACCGGATTCTATATTAGGGGTGGGTTCCCACACTATGAATCTAATTACAACAATGCTACCGGATTTGATATCATAGGTGGTATATGAAAAAAAGTTTACCTAATACCTAAAGACCTCAGAAATTGGATTTAAAACTCTACTTTGTTCAGGGGATCTAAAATCTTCTTTAATCAAGCTAGACTTCAAAAGTTCCGATCGCTTCTATGGCTATTTTTAATAACGAGTGATGTGAGTATCTTTTTAAAAGAATTAATAATGCTTCATCCAACTTAGCTTCCAAATCTTGATTTTGAATATCCACAATTATTTGATAGAGAAGTTCAAAAGTAATACGTTCATCTTTGATCAAAACAATATATTCGCCATTATCTGTATTTTTAAATTTATCTAATTCTGCGATACTTTTTTCACCACTAACTTGATACCCTCTAGCATCTCGATATAGATAAAACTTGAGGTGAGAATTTTTGGCTACTAATTCATTCCAGTTAGTCATCCGAGAAAAAAAGGCGTTACCTCCATCATATAAAAAACCTATAGCATAACCTTGAGTTTCTGTTTGAATAACCAGGTGGTCTGGAATTTTTTTAGGTCTATCAAAGGTCAGAAAATCTAACTTGAGAGATGGTTGAATTATTTTCAACGATTCAAAAATTTTCTCCAATTTTCCCCGGTCATCACTACTTGTAATAACTTGAGACTCACTATATTCTTCTTCTATTTGCTGATATTTTTGATTCAGGTAATCTCCGATAATTTTATTTGTATCAGTTTGAGTCTCCTGATGAATATATGTTTCACTATTTTGCTCAATTTTTGTTTCTAGATTCGATTCAATATTCAGTTTTTCAGCTATCTTCAGAACAACTTCTTTAATTTGTTTAATATCTGAGACCAAATTTTGTAAATTGGAATTATTCTGTAGTGCTATTTGACTATTTGTCTCAACTTTCAGATAATCGGGCAGGGGAATATTATGAATTTTATAATTATAGAAATCTGCAGCAGAATTAATAATTGAGCGTATAGAATTTTTACTTAATATCTTCTGAATTTCGTGTGGCGTGAAAAGTTGTTCAATCGTCATATTAATAGACTTAGATTTTTCATTAAGAATTGTTATTAGCTGTTCTTCAGATGGCTTATTTAAGAATACTTGACACTGAGAAATTCTATCGACAATAGAATCATCAAATTCTTGTTTAAACTGCTCCCATCGGTCTGGGAATAAATTTAGGATAATCAAGCTATTAGGAATATGAGTAAAAATTTCTTTAATTGCTTCTCCAAAACTGTGCAAAAGATTCTGATTATATTCCCTACCTAAACCTTCTAACTGGTCAAAGACAATAATTAAAGGTTCGTCTAAAAGTGATAAATAACCTAATACTTTTAACGCTTCTAAAGATACTTCTTCTCGATTGATGCTTTTATTCCAAGATGCTATTTTAACTTTATCTAATAATTTTTGAGGTACATCATTCATTGCCAACCATTCTCGAATTATGCGACGATAATCTATAGCTCTATATCCACAAAACTTGATAATTCCTTTGAATATTTCTGGTGCATATCCTGCCGTTGAATAATTTGTACTCCACCACATATAAGACCGATTTTCTATATGTTCCCAAAACTCTCGTTTAGCTTGAGTATCTGATGATAAAAAAGAGAGTAATTCCAGATTTCCATTTTTGACTAATTCTATAATTGTCTGGTCTTTTTTACTTTCTTTTTTTGGGTACAAATCTGGATTTTCTATAATAATTTCTTGAAAAATTTTGGCACAACTATTAGCAATCAAATATTCTAGTTGAGTATAGTTAATTTTTGGTATACATCTAATGAGCGATTCAAGTATACGACTATAAATATGATAAATAATAGCATCAGGATTATTCGGTTGACGGATAAATAAGAGTCGATTAGTTTTTAATCTGCTATTTGCCAGTCGCATCATCAGGTGAGTTTTGCCAAACCCTGGTTCCCCTACAACAACAACCCCTTTGCTTTGATGATTAATATCTTGTTTAATATCTTTGAGAGTAGATTGTATTCTGTGAAATTCTTTACTAAAAACATTATCCGCATCGCTATGTGTCTGAAAAGGATGATCGACTCGACTACTTCCAAATGGATTTTTTCTTTTTTGTAGTTGGACTTGAAGATGTAAATCGATCATAGGTACTTATAAGCAAAGTTTTAATAATATAGATTACTATACCTTATAATATTGATACCTAAAAGAAATTTTTTGGGCTAAACATAATGCGTCAGTTCTGATAATTTGACAATCAAAGAATGAATTAAGAACGGAAAATTTTGAGTTGCCTGAATTTTAGGCGTTGCTGAATTAGGGGATGAAATTTTTGGCAGAAGGTAAATCCCATTTTTTGTTTTTTATCAAAATAATTGGGTCCCATAACCCCGCCTTTTAAGGGGAAATATTTTTGTTTTTGCAGCGAAGCTCAAATCCTACTTCCCCTCCTGGGAGGGGGAGGGGCGAGGGGTGGGTTAACTTCTGACTTCTGTACGGGGGAATGGCTATTCGCCCCTACTGACTTCTGACTTCGTTAAACTTCCTGTGTTTGAGAGCCTAAAATTCATCCCGCACTCTATGCAACGCCATATATTTACTCATGTAGAAGCGATGTAGCTACCGCAGTTGCTCCGAATGGCGCTATATTCACAACCAAATTAAATCATCATCCTGTGAAGCTCCAAAAAACGGCAAGGTATTTCCCCCTTGCATCCCCAAAAAAATCGTGATAGTATTTTATTATTGGGGTTTACTCGCCCATACACATGACTTTTTATTCAACCCAAAAACAGCATTTCGTCACTGAATACATATAGAAGGGATACTCACACCATCAAAGCACTAGAAAAGTTATCATCCTGTGCAGCACTCCAAAAAGAAGTAGTGACACCGAAAAATTTTCACCTCATCAACACATCCATATATTTACTCATGTAGAAGCGATGTAGCTACCGCTAGGCTCCGCCAACGCTATATTAACTTTTCAATCCAATTATCATCCTGTGAAGCTCCAAAAAAAACGACAAGGTATTTCCCCTTGCATCCCCAAAAAAATCGTGGTAGTATTTTATTATTGGGTTTCACTTGCCCCTAAGCATGACTTTTTATTCAACCCAAGAACAGTATTTCGCCACAGAATACATATAGAACCCTCGATCATATTTTTGTCGGCGATTCAGTTTTTTTGCCAGGAGTCAGGAGTCAGGAGTCAGGAGGTAGAGGGAAGGTATAAGGGAAAAAGGTTGAAAAATACTTCCCATCTCCCCATCTCTTTTCCAGAAATTATCAATTGTTCCTCCCTACTCCCTACTGCCTACTCCCTACTCCCTCTTCTAATAAGGACTAGAATCAAGTTCTCCATTCTCGACACTAACTTGATAATCAGCAATTGATGGTCTATGATTCAAATCAAAAGTTTCACCATTTCCTTTTTTCCAGATTTTGAACCCACTAAAAGTTAATGGAATTTGAGGGTTACATTCCTCTGGTAAATGGTCTCCCAAGACAAAATAAACAAACCCATTTCCAACTACTTCAGCTAAACCACTTTTATCCACAATTAACGAAGTATCTTCATCAATACCAATACCTAAAGCAGTATCAGATATTCCATCTCTGAGCAAACGAGCAACAAATGTCATTAACCGACCCATGCGATCGCGCTCATAGAAGTGAGTATCAATAACAGTTCCCTGAAATTTTTGTCTGTAAAACAAACCTTCGTCAAGAGAAATATCTTCATAAGGGTCATTTAGTGCAGTTTTACTGGTGACTGTCTCAGAACAAGCATTAAAAACAAAATTACTTTGAATCATTGCACCAGCACTGGTTCCGCCAACTGCCCCACCTTTTGCAATAACAGAATTAACAGCTTTATCAACTTCCGTATTTCGATAATTCCGTAGGTATTGACACTGGTCGCCACCTGCAAAAAAAATTACTTCGGCATTCTCAATTGCGTCTACTATATTATGTTTTTGAGCATCTCTTCGATCAGAAATTATCAGAGTTTCCACTGAGTCTACCCCATCCATAGCTAGAATTGGTCGATTATAGGCATCGCTACCTGAGTCACGAATGACAATCACATCTACTTTCTCGCGACAAGAATTGCATCCTCGGACTTGATTAATCATCCACTGAATTGCAGAGTCTATATCAAGGCCACCACCACCAAAGTTATAAACTGGGCCACTGTACATTAAACTTAGATTAATAGAATTTTCTAAATAACTGTCGCTTTTTGCTTGGGTAGGAAAAATCAATGCAATGGTAATTATTAAGCAGAACATTACTATGACTTTGAGTAATTTTCTGGATAGGGAAGTTAGCAACAAAAACAAATAAGATAAAGAAATAAACTTCATAGATTTAGATAATTGTCTGACATAGTATTGTATAGCAATGCAAGCATTCAGCATTCAGCATTCAGA
>NZ_JAAHGK010000501.1:0-5024 GCF_010672505.1 Okeania sp. SIO2B9
TGAGCCGACCGCATCTCTCAAATTTATACTGGCGTTTAAATCTCCTCAAAAGGAGAATCAGCGCAGCCACCCTGCTTCTCAAGGCGGATAAATTCTGATTTTTTTTGTAGAGGCTTTCCGATTTTACAGGCAGACAAACATGAACATTATTAAGTTATGTAGTTTGTCTGATTACCTGAACTACCGCTAGTAGATATAATAGAAAATTTATATTGTTTCTACGACCTTTTAAGTAAGTCAGGTAGGTTATCAACCACTACAATATAAAGATATAGAAATTACTACTGTCTCACACATATCAATCTCAGGAATTTTAAGCCCCTGCGATTAAGTTTCCTTTCGTCTCACTCCTAAACCTACGGCCATAGAGAGGAATTTCCTAGAGGGTCTGTTGAGAAAGGTTAGAGCCAATATTTGGCTATCGTTAAGCTGTTGTATATATCAAGTTTCCGTTGGACAAAGGAAGAAAAAATGACCTTAATTTTGAGGTTTTCCATGTCCCAGCGTATCTACCTACATTACCGTAGGTATTTTATGATACTTAACAGCTCCCTTTGGGTAGCTCGTCTTTATCTTCATAATGATTAACATAATAACAAATGACTTAACATTTGCCACATTTATTACATATTTTCCTGGAATTAACTTAATTTTTTAGATTTTGTACATTGATGTAGAGGTTTTGGGACATTACACACTTTTTACAGAAGTTACTTAAAAGTGATACAGGCGTTACATGTAAAGTCTGTAAAGCAATCAAAGTTAAGAAGAATTTCTGATGTATATATTGTAATGTGTTAAGATTTTAAGTTGCGCAAGAAGCCCAGTATAGTTTATATCTTCATAAGTATCATTTAGTTGCAAGACTTTATGTGTCTAATGATGCTTTGGCAATCCCTAAAAATGTACCCTACACTTCAACTGAATGACTAATTGCTTGATTTACTCAAATCTACATAACCATACAAATCGTAAACATCTGCATCTGTAATCATCACTGGCACAATTGAACCCAAACGAGCTTTACCTTGGAGATAAACAAGTCCATCCACTTCTGGAGAAAACCGTGGTGACCTACCAATCAACTCTCCTGTCTGAGGATTTTCCTGTTCAATCAGTACATCAACTACTTGTCCCACTGATTTTTGATTCTGTTTTCCAGATATGGGCTGCTGGACTTGCATAATTTTTTCTCTACGGGTGTCCATCACTGCTTTGGGCAACTGATTAGGCAAACTATAGGCGGGGGTTCCTTCTTCTGGAGAGAAAGTAAATACCCCAACATGATCGAACTCGTGACGCTTGACAAATTTCACTAAATGTGCATGATGATCTTCCGTTTCACCAGGGAAGCCCACTATAAAGGTTGTCCGCAACACGGCATTGGGCATAGCTGCTTTTATTTTTTCGATTATATCATCATTAACCCGACCTTGCCAAGGTCTATTCATGGCCCGCAATATTTGGGGATGAGAATGTTGTAAAGGCAAGTCTAGATAGGGTAAAATATTGGGAGTTTCTTGAATAGCAGCTATTACTTTGGGAGTCAAACCTGTAGGATAGGCATAGTGCATTCTAATCCAGGGTATATCAACTTTTCCTAGGGCGCGGAGAAGTTCGGCGAGTTTGGGTTCGCCATAAATATCGATTCCATAGTTAGTGGTTATTTGGGAGATGAGGATGATTTCTTTTACCCCTTGGTCTGCTAGTTGTTGAGCTTCAGTGACAATAGATTCTATGGTGCGCGATCGCTGATTTCCTCGTAGATGAGGAATAATACAAAAAGCACAACGATAATCACAACCTTCAGCTATTCGCACATAAGCAACTCCTTCGGATGTGGTGCGGTAACGTGGGGTTGTTTCATCGGCAATATAGGTGGGTTGAGGGGAGACTTCTGTGACGCGATCGCCTTTTTCTACCCGTTGCATCACATCAACTATTTTATGATAATCACCAGTCCCCACAAGTGCTACTGCTTCTGGTAACTCTGCAAGTAATTCTTCTTGGAAGTGTTGCGCCATACAACCTGCGATGACTATTTTTTTGTTAGCTTCTGCTAATTCTACCAAAGTACGAACAGATTCTTCTCTGGCAGTTTGAATAAAACTACAGGTGTTAACGACTACATAATCTGCTAATTCTTCGTTAGCATCTACTTGATAACCCGCTTGTGCTAGTAAACCTATGATATGTTCGGTATCGATACGATTTTTTTCGCACCCTAAGTGAGAGAATGAAATGGTAGGTTTTGTAGACATTTAGAGTTCTGAGTTATTAATTTTGATCGGGAATAGTCTTTATAATATAGCATATTACCTATGGCCAAATAAGGTATGGCAGTCGAAGGAAAGGGTGCGAACAGATCGAGAGCTTAAAACTCAGACAACACAATATTTTTTCTTTTTCCTTCTTCCTTCTTTACTTCTTCCTTCTTCTTTCTGCTATAAAGCAAGTCAAAGGTCTTAAACAGACAAAAACTGGCATTAAATCCTAGAATTTGGCATCTGCCAGTCGAAAAATAAGAGTTAAAAATTAATATTGATTTTGTGAAGAAGTTCAAAGTTAATTAGCGGGTGTCAAAATAATTACTGTTCGCTGATTGACATCAGCAGCAGGATCGCTACCAGGGAGTGGTTGAGAAAATCCCATTCCTTTGCCAACAACCTGATATGGTAAATTCTGCTGTTTCAAATATTCGACTACTGCATTTGCTCGGTCTTGAGATATTTCTTGGTTTAACTGAGCACCACCGACCTGAGATGTATGACCTTCAACTCTAATCGTAACTTTATTAGGATCGTATTCTTTAATTTCTGAGATGAGACTATTTATAGTTTGCTCTGCTTGGGGAGATAATTCAAATTCATCAAATCCAAATTTTACTTGACCTAAAGTTTTGGCTTTACTCAAATTCTTGCCTTGTGGTTGAGATGTTGTAGATGTGTTAGTAGAGGTAGCAGCAGAAGTTTCGATTTCTGGCGATGATGTAGCAGTTGGTTGTGCAGTTCCAGATCCAGAGGTAGTAGTAATATTAGTAGTAGGTGATACGGTCGCAGATGGAGAAGTAGATACTGAGCTAGTAGTTGTTTCAGTGTCTGTGGTTTCTGTAGTTGTAGTTATAGACTCTGCTTCAGTGGTTGTTGTATCAGTTGTAATAGGAGTGGGAGACTCTGCTGTAGTAGTTGTTTCGGTTTCTGTGGTTTCTGTAGTTGTAGTTATAGACTCTGCTTCAGTGGTTGTTGTATCAGTTGTGA
This sequence comes from Okeania sp. SIO2B9, assembly GCF_010672505.1. NCBI lineage: Bacteria > Bacillati > Cyanobacteriota > Cyanophyceae > Oscillatoriales > Microcoleaceae > Okeania > Okeania sp. SIO2B9. The sequence goes on from NZ_JAAHGK010000501.1 coordinate 3,258, forward strand.
TGGGAGTGGGAGACTCTGCTGTAGTAGTTGTTTCGGTTTCTGTAGTTTCTGTAGTTGTAGTTATAGACTCTGCTTCAGTGGTTGTTGTATCAGTTGTTTCAGTTTCTATTCTTTGTACTTGAGTAACTTCTGTTTTATCATCTACATCTTCAGTTTCAGTCAATTGAACATCAATAGTAGGTTTTTCAAAAGCTTTAGGACCTGCAAATGCCCAAGCACAAATCATCATAAAGCCCATACATCCTGCTAAGATACTAGGACTTAAAGTTTGTTGGTGATGTATTTTTTTTTCAGCAGTCATATCTAATAATATAGCTCCAAACTAGGTTTATCTGAAATAACTTCTATTAAACTAATATGATATTGATAGAATCAGCAACTGGCAAAAAATCCAAAATCATTGAGATTCTTGTTATTATTTATAGCAGCATTTTATGACAAATGGAATAAATCGTAAATTATTTTTTTTAAGTTCTTTATATCCTTTTAATATTACTATTTAATATTACTATATTCTAAATAAATTGGATTTTAATTGAAAATTAAATATCTTAAAGAGACGTTCCGCCAGAACGTCTCTAGAAAACTTGTATTGTTGTTAACTAGCCAACTGTATAAGCGGTACTAAGTCCCCACAAAAGAAGAAAGACTATTGCACCTAGAATCACAATCGCAGAAATGGCGATCGCGCTGGGAGTATCTGCTCCCTTAAATTTCATTATTCCACGGTCAAGGTCTGACATAATATTTATCTCCTAATTATGTTTTTGATTTTAGCTAAGATTTTCTGGAAATATGTCTATATTGCTACTATATTTTCTCCCATTTCTGTTTATGATTTGTCTCTAATATTAAAATAATAATAAAGATTGGCAATGGTCATATTTTAGGCCGTTTATAAATTAGATAATTCTATGATTTTGTCATCAGTGTTAATTAATTATTGACTGAGATCAGACTCAAATTGTTTCCTAATCTAATCAGGGGTGTTAAAAAAAGGGAAGATACTTCAGAATATGATAATTATTCTGGTAATTCTGAGCAGGTTAAAACTGAGGAGGAATCTGAGCAAATTAATGAAGTTTTGCATGTTTAAACAGCAGATTCTCAGGAGTTATCTCAAGATATTAGTTTGCTCAGGGATTTTTTATACTTATTTGTACGGTTCTCTTTACAATCCAAGGGCTTAATTTACTTTTTAAATGTTCGGGAAATTAAGAAGAATGGATTTTATGTTTTTTGAACGCAGCACATAAACAACCAGAATTAATGTTGATGATGATATTATTTATTCCAAGTATCACAGTTTCATTGTTTGTGATTTACTGGCTAATACTTCAGTTTATTAAAGCTCTGGCTTTGCTTAAGCAAAAGTTTCTTGAAATATACTTCTCCGACATTAACTTTAATCCCTTGTAATACCTGGGAAAAAACTTAGTTTCCGGAGATGAATAATCCAGAAATAGGAAGGTAAAAAACATCAAAAAATTCCCGAAAAAAAAATTATCTAAATGTTAGGTAGATTGCCTATAATAAATATAGAAGCTAGAAATAAGAATTGTTTAGATAGATCGGTTCTGACAATATGTAGATAACGACTGTACAGATCTCTACATTTATAATGATAGCTTTTTGTCGAATATTGGACTTTGGACAAAAAGAAAAAGTGGTTAGCGTAAGTATTACACTAACTAATCGGTGATTGTATTAGAAATCAAATCTGGAATTATCTTCGTTTCTCACATTATTTATCATCCTGAAGATCAT
>NZ_JAAHGK010000502.1:0-4999 GCF_010672505.1 Okeania sp. SIO2B9
ACATCTTTGGTTCCTAAATAAGTTGAAAGATTTGCCGTTAATACCATTTAATTATGAGGAAATTGCTAGAAAGAATCGAAAGTTGATATATATAGCTGGAATATCTAATTTTTTCTATAATTTAACGATAATTTCAGATGTTATGCCCTCTAAATTACTGGAAAATTTCCCCGGTTTTTTTGACAAGGATGTGTATCCATCTTATAGATTGTTGTTGAGTGGCCTTAGATTAAAAATTAATCGGGATAAGTATTTAACTTATTGGAAAAAAACGATTGATACGGTTATGAATAGATATGATATTAATTAGGGCTTGCGCTCAAAAGTCTTTTTGTAGGGGTAGGAGACAGGAGAAAGGGGAGACAAGGTAAATAAAAGCGAGGGAGCAAGTTTTGCCCCCTCAAGCAAGTTACAGAATTGAGAATTTCACAAGACTACTACATTATTAGTCTTGTGGAATTTTTTTACATTCCGGTGGCGCTTCAAAGTCAAAACCTTCCTCCGATCTGTCACATAAATTCCAATTTAAGCCATTCTTGTCTCCTAACTCAAATTTACTTGATACATCACCTACCAAGTCATTATTTATCTCAGTAAGGCTACCCATATCCAAGAACTTCACTTCTTGTGATGATAATTCAGACAACATTGTTTTCATACTAACCCACACAATATTCGGACTATTAGTCTTTTCAAAAAAGTAAAGTAAATTTTCTGGATCTTGGCTCGCAACAGTGCGCCATTGGGTAGTGCCCAGGTTTCCAGGAATAGCTAAACCAATGGGATCAGAGACATTACGGATGATGCCAAACGCTCCAGCTAACTCACCATTTCGCTCGCTGTCTGGATCAAAATTTTTAGGGTTAGATTTCAGGCTATTCTCCATTTCCATTTTGTGCAAGTAATAGTTGGCCCGGACGAACCGATCTGAGGTATTACTGGTGCCTGGCAGAAATACCCCTGCGTTTGGAAATAATGTTGCTTCTGGAGACGAGTCCTGAACGGAGCTTTTGTATAAGGTGTCCCAGTAGGAATTGATGGCAAGCTGTTCGCTGTAGATTGGGTCATTAGTCAGCACATCATATTTACTATCCTGATGGATTATTAGTTTACCATCAATATATTCTAAGATCGCTGAATCCCCATCTTTATCTGAGAGCGACATGTGAAGTGCAAGCTTTTGTCCTTGCAGGCCATCAGCTCCAAGGGTAATTGTAACGATATGGAGGGGTTTATTTGCTTGATTGTCGCAAACAATTTGGCCTTGATCATTATCTTGATCATCGGGAGATATTATTTGATAATGATCGCTGCTCATATTTTTTGTCAAGCACGCAACTGCCTCATTAACATCTTGATAATTATCAAGGACATATTGACCCCAGGCTCCAAGGGAGATATCTTTCTCATCTTGATCTTGATTTGTACCGTACTCCGTATCTCCCAAAAAAAGGAGATTGGCAACGAGACCCTTCTCGTTTATACCGTCAACCATGGTAAGGTCATAGCTGGAGTTAACAATACTGGCATACTGTGATATCCATTGGACTGAATTGTTACCAGCTCCACCTTTACGATCTAGTCCTTTTGGAAAGAACCAGAGTTTAGTATCGGGGAACTCCATCCAGTCCATACTGCGCGCAGTAATTGGTGAAGTTTCACTCGTTTTTTGATAGACGAACCGGGTACAGGCCTGAGCTGATGGAACTACTACCATGGACAGGATAGTAATAAGTACAACAAATATAGTTGCTAGCTTCTTGAGCGTCAAATTATGCTTCTTAATCATTAAGTTTAATGCTCCTGATATTTTTTTTACTCCAAAACGAAGACAATGCAAGGGTTGCAGCCTACTTTATTAATCCGGACATTGTAAGTGAGTCCCAGCCCTTTCGTGGATGAACGTTTCATTGATTGCTGCTACCTTGATAGTAGTGCTACGCTTCCTTCTAGGTAAATTTAATGCCCTGGATTTTCAACCCGTGACGATCATACAGTACCATACTGCTTCTCACTAAATCAATCTTGGTGAAGTACACTCATAGTAAGCAAGATACCTCAGCTAGGTTAAGGAAAGATTATAATCATTTTCCTAATAGTGATGCTCTGAAATTGGCTGAGGATGTGACCAAAAATTCAAGGGGAGACAAACCTAAATAAAAGAGAGGGGACGAAAGTCGCCCCCTCAGCTAAGTTACAAGATTGAAAATCTCACTAGACTATTGATTCCCATCATTATTCAGTAATCAAAAATCTAAAAAAATTATTAGTTACTTATGTTTGAGGAGATATCCCAAGAGAAGGGGTCTTTTCCCTCGAACTCTTGTGAAACATCCCCTGCAAATGTAGGATCGGTAACTTTGTCAAACACCATCGCATCATTTTTACTTTTACTTTTCAGTTTGTTTATATCAGCCCAAAAAACACTCGGATTCTTGGTGTATTCAAAAAAGTAGGTGGGATTTGGATCATTAGTAATCTTTCCTAACACACTGGGAACACTTTGGTTTCCAAGAGTCCGCCATTGGGTAGTACCAACATTAAAACTAGCTAGACCAATAGGATCAGAGACGTTGCGGATGATGCCTAAGGCTGCAGCTAACTCATTCCGTCGGCTTCCCCTCAATTTAGTCACCAACTTATCATTCATTTGCTTCAAGTAATAGCTAGCGCGGATGAACCGGTCTGTGGCATTGCTACTACCTGGTACAAATGACAAAGCTCCACCCTGAGACCAAAATGTATTTAGGTTATTCCAAGATTCATCGAGTTCAAGCTGTTGGTCGTAGGTTGGGTCGTTAGTCAGTACATTGTATTGGGGACCATGATGGATTTCTTGTTCACCATTAATGTATTCAATGACAGCTGAGTCCCCACTTTTATCCGAGATTGCCATGTGAAGTCCAAAGTTCATGTCTCCAAATTTCTGGCCTTCAACTTCCATTGCTAGAAGTGCAGGGGGTATGGTTCCAGGTCTTAGCTCGTTGAGACCATTCAGGGTTGTTGTGGCGATCTGGAGGTTTGTATCTGTCAGTCCTGTAAGTGCCTCATTAACATCTTTATAATTATCAAGGACATATTGACCCCAGCCTCCAACGGATAAGGTGTTCTCACTTTGTTCAATCTCACCATAATTTGTAGTTGTCAAAAAGAGGAGATTGACAACAAGACCCTGATCGTTAATACCATCAACAGTAGCTATGTCATAGCTCGAAGTAACGATACTGGCATATTTTGAAGTCCATTTGATTGAATTGTCACCAGCCCCACCATTACGATCTAGTCCTTTCGGAAAGAACCAGAGTTCAGCATCGGGGTCCTGAAACCAGTCCATACTGCGTGCAGTAATTGGTCCATTTGAGCCACCATTATACACTAATCGGCTACAAGCCTGAGCCGATGGAGCTATTACCATGGAAAGGATGGTAATAAGTACAACAAATATAGTTGCTAGCTTCTTCATAAAATTATGCTTCATCATCATTAAGTTCAATGCTGCTTGCTGCTGCTCTATAAAACTGATACAAGATGTCACATAATATGACAAATTGATGTTTACTTCCTGCTTCTACTGAGGCCGTTGGCCGTTACTCATCCACAGGCATTCGCGATCGAGTCTACCGCATCTCTCAAAATCTATTGACAAGCCACATTGAGGGCAGCCATAGGTCTCCAGCCTGTTAGAGTTTTGCTACGCTATATGAAAAGTGTTAGCCTTAGCGAAGCTCCTCTGAAAGAAGCAGGCACAGAGATTTTTAATGAGCTATACCTCATTTAGTGGGTACTGCTACCTTAATTAAGGTAGTAGTTCTAGGTTTTCTTCTACGTCCACTTAAATGTCTTGGATTGTTCACCCATGACAATCAAACTATACCATACTGCTTCACACTTACATCAATATTTTTTTTTCTCCAGTTAATAGACTGTTTGATATCATGTCCGGATAATTAGTGATAAAAAAACTTGTTCCTCCTTATATATATAATAGTTTTCATAAGGCGTGAAGTACATCAATGACCCCCCATTATCCACCTTTTTAAGGGGAACTGGAAGTCCCCCCCCTTTTCAAGAGGGTGGATCTCCTGACTCCTTTCTCGTTATTTATAACTATTCAACCGGACATTGTATTAATTCCCAAACTCCTTACGCTCCAAGATATCTATACAAGCTAATAAAACCCTGAAAGTTAATCCCCCAGAAATTAATATCCCTACCCACTCCAAATATGGTATATACGGCAACTGTCTCACAACTTCATCAACAACTTCAACATTAATAGGTTGAATAATCTCAAAATATTGTTGATAAAGGAAGACATACAATGTGCCAAACCCACCTATTAGCAGTACAGATGACAAACTACGCAAAATCACTGCCAACGTCGTAGCAGACCTATTAACTGTTAACTCAAAAGCTATAGTTCGCTGTCGTAGTTGAGGCAGAATCAGATCGTTATACTGACTAACAGTATCCGATAACTGCTTCAACGATGCCCTAATATTCTCAGGACGCAGACTATTAATCAAAGCACGGCGATCGGCTTCCTTATTGTACTTTTTGATAATCTTAAAAGTATTTAATTCTGGCAAGAGATATTGCAGTGAGCCATCTAATGCGAAGAAAGACCTACTAATTTTTAGAAGTGTCCAATTAGTTGGTATTTCGTTTTCAAAGATTACTTGATTAACTTCTTGAGTAGCTCCCCCCAAGGACTTTTCCCGATATGATAACCCCTTGAGTTCAGATTTAGCTGACCAAGAATCAAATCCACGAGCCATATCCACCCTGACTCTAGGAATGTTAGCTTTTGGAACATCTACACCCAACTGGATATAATAATCAGAAGCTTTAGGAAAATCTCCCTCTGAGAGAGCATTGATATAATTAAAATAAATTCTTCTGAATTCTGCGTCCAGAGTTCCCGTACTTCCCAAATCAATTAATACAAACTTACTTTTGCGTAACAAAATTATATTACCAGGGTGTAAGTCTCCATGAT
>NZ_JAAHGK010000503.1:0-4993 GCF_010672505.1 Okeania sp. SIO2B9
TGTAAAAAGGATTATTGCTTAGAAGGCTGGTATCTATAAATTGACATAAATAAACTGTCGATCTTTTGATACTCAAGAATCTTGATAATTTAAAAATGAACTTAAAGTAACACAATCTCCTTGTTCTTGAGATTCAAATAAGGCTTCTTCTGCTGCTAAAAACAGACTACTATGTTCATTTTCGCTGGGAATTGTACAAGCAATTCCCATACTCATAGTTACTATAGAGTTAGGAAAATTAGTCCACATATCTCTGTCAGGAGATAATGTCAATTCTTTAATTTCTCGGATAATTATTTCAGCAATTTCTATTGCTTTTCTACCATCTATTTTCGGCAAAATCATTATAAATTGTTCATTTTCCTTGTTGAAATGTACATTGTGAATATCCTGTAAAATCAGAGATATTTTTTTTGATATAACTTGTAAACAATTATGACTAAATTTAGTTCCATATTGATTTTTATAAACTTGATAATTATCTATTTCACCTAATATCAAAGCAATCGGATAGTTTTCAGCAACTATATTATTCCATTCAATCTTAGTGTAGAAGTTAAAAAAATCATGGTTACTCATTTTAACAGAATTAATATTTGTAAAAACTTGTGGATTTTGATAATCTTGATTTTTGGTTTTTTCTGCCACAGTTCGATCACTTGTCTGCCCTAATTTTTGCCCTTGAAAATAGAGAGAATATAACTTACAGCAAGGAACACAAATATTTCCATCTATTTTGACTAATCCTAAATTTTCTAGTTGATAAGTAATCATCGGTTCCAATTGAATATTTGTTGGTTCTGTAATTAGCTGTGTAAATGTAGCTGCCAGTGTTGGTTGCTTTTGTAATACTATCCATAAACTGCGTAAATAATCACTATAAATTCCTCTCTGAGTAGGAGCATCTCTTAATAATTCTTCAAAAGTTAAATTGTGATGATATAAATTATCTAAAGCCAGATGTACTAAATAGGGATGCCCCCCTACTAAATTCATCAATTCTTGTATTTGTTCTTCTGGCAACTTCAGTCCATAACGTTGAGCAAAATCTTTAACTTGTTCTAGTGTAAATTCAGATAATTTAATGGGTAAACCAAGATTAAACGGTGATTGATTCACACTTAATGAAACATATATTTCAGTAGCATGAACTAACACTAATCGCAGTTTTTTCCAAATTTCTACTATCCGAGCTTGTTCATGCCAAAATCGTAATAATGGTAAAAAATCCTGGGTAATTTTAGTATATTTAAAGACGCAATTAACTTCTTTAAAAATCAACACTACAGGAGTATAAACTTCATGTAATAGTTCTTCAACAAAAATCGTACAACATACCTTATATCCTATATATTCGTCCCAATAATCATCTATATTATAAGTCGATTTTAGCTGCCTACTAAGATTAATACAAAACCAACGTAAAAATTTTTCTGTACTCTCAAAAACTGCTGTATCAGTCTGTAAAAAATCTATAGTTATGATTCGGTAATCTAAAGTTTTAGTGTAGTTAATCAATCGTAGTAGGAAAGAAGTTTTTCCCATTTGTCTAGGCCCTCTAATCCTAATCAAACTACCTGGAGTAGCAATTTCTTGATATGCACGTTCTTCGCAAGGTGGTCGCTCGATATAAAATCTGGAGTTAAGTGCTATGGGTGTTCCTGGATGATCTGGCCTGGGATCTATACTTTTTGAGTTAGGAATATATGTCATTAGATTTAAAAGATTATGTATACATTTATAGCAGTTTTCGCTTGATTAGACTACAGTTATATAGAGGATATATACAAGAATTATAATTTTTACTGCGTATTCCATCTTCCTGAAAACCGCTCTAATTTATATTCAGATATAGCTATTTAAAATAAGTCGTGAAAAATCAAAAAATAGATTATTTCTTTGTAGTTCCTGCCATCGTTTTCTAGTTCATAAATTATATGCATATTCTCTACAATATCCAAATCTAAGGTTGATTTTATTTGTATAAAGATAATATTATTTTATTTCGTATTTAAACCGTGAACTTGCCTCAATATCTACTTATATATCTTTCTTGATTACTAAAGACTTAATAATACTAATATTACCGGAAAATTGAGAACTTATATCATGTCCGGTTGAATACTTATAAATAAACAACGGAGGAGTCAGTCGGACCGAGTCAGGAGGAAATAAAGAATAAAGAGGAAGAAAAGGAGAAGTTTTTTTGAGCACTAATTATCCGGAGATGATATTACCGAATAATTAAGGTTTAAACTCTCTCCTTGGCTGCGCCGCGAGCTGTCGCTCTATCAGGAGAAATAAGCGGTCGTTAGCGCAGCTTCCCGTAGGGTGGGATGGCGATCTTCGGAGCCATATCCAATCAACCAAGAGAAGAAAAATTTTTCATGATTAGTCAATCCTTTTCTTTTCAAGGAGAGGTAATAATTAATAATTAATAATTAATTGTTGAAATACTTTAAGATCAATCATCAAAATGTTTGAATAATAATTTATCATGAATAAACTCTTTTCAACCTTCCCTTCTTTCCTCCTATCTTGCTTCCATCAAAGTATTAGTATTCAATCGAATATAATATAACCTGTCAATAAATAGTCACAACCAACAGCACAAATACTCACATTCTCTAACTCCACAGCTTCTGTCATTTTAATTAATCCTAAATCCCCTACAGGTGAAGGCGCTATTTGGCCACCAATAATTTTAGGAGCAATAAAAGCGCATATTTTCTGCACTGCACCATCAGCGATCGCCCTTGCTGCCAAAGTCCCCCCACATTCCCAAAGTACGGAAAGAAATCCGCGATCGTAGAGATTTGCCATCACCTTTGCCGGAGTCAATGATGAAACTTCTACTACTTCAACCCCTTTTTGTCTCAAATATTGCTGAAATTCTCGATTAGACTCTACTTCTGTAAACACTAAAGTATTAGCTTCATCAACATTCCATAAATTAGCCTCTGTAGGCAAATCTAGACTGCGACTCATAACCACCCGCAAAGGATTATCAACTTTACTGCTGCGACTCGTCAAAAGTGGATTATCTCGACGCACCGTATTGCCTCCAATAATCACAGCATCACAAGCAACCCGTAACTTATGTACTTCACTCCGCGCTGCGGGTGATGTCACCCATGCACTATGACCTGTAGTAGTAGCAATTTTGCCATCAAGAGTCATGGCATATTTCAAAATTCCAAAGGGTTTTTGGTGGAGTATTCGGTGAATAAAAGCTTCATTTAGTTGACGACATTCAGCTTCTAACACTCCGACCACTACTTGAATACCAGCTTCTCGTAATTTTGCAATACCACTACCTGCAACCAAAGGATTTGGATCGATCATTCCCACCACAACCTTTGCTACACCTGCTGCAATTAAAGCTTCCGTACAAGGTGGCGTACGTCCATAGTGATTACATGGTTCTAAACTCACATAAACAGTAGCTCCTTTTGCTTTTTCACCTGCCTCCTTGAGAGCAAGCACTTCTGCATGAGGATGACCTGCACCAGGATGAAACCCTTTTCCTACAATTTGGCTATTTTGAGCGATCACACAACCTACCATGGGATTAGGGGCAGTTTTACCTAAAGCTTGTTGGGCCATATCTAGACAATAACCCATGATTATCCGGTCGAATTTTTGTTGATTTTCACTTTGATCAAATTCTGACATCTTCAAATTTTTAGCTTCAAAGTACAAATTAAATATACATTTCCAGAAAAAAGGGAGTAGGAAGTAGGGGGAAAGAATTAATGAATAAGAGTGGGATAATTATAGCGGTTTTCACAAAGGTAGACTACAGACAAAATATAAGTATGTTTGAAGTTTAATAATTACAGACCTAATAGCTGTATTCTATGTTAATGAAAACCGCTATAATTTTATTTTTTATTATTGGAGATGTCTAATGAAGAAAGAGGGTCATTAATACTCCGCAAACGAGGGCATCTCAAAAAAAATTTGCTGATTGCTGAGGTGCTGACCGCTGAGGTGCTTCTTTAACTACTCCTAAGACTTCCATTAATGCTTCAAATCTAGACTTAGCTACGGCACTATTGTCTGCTAATGTTTCAGTATTATTATTCCCATAATTATCTTGATCAAGTAAATCTTGATGTTCACTAAAGCGGGTTACAGTACCGCGTAATCGAGTCGATAAAAACTTAGTAATTGCTCGATAAAATCTGAGATAAAATAATACATCTTGCTCTAATTTTTCATTTAATTTTTGTTTAGAGATAGACAGAATTAAAGTATTTTCTATCGCCTTTAAAGTAGCAGATGGTAATCGACCATCTACAAAAGACATCTCTCCCCAAATTTCACCAGAAGTAATAATACCTATTTCTTGATTTCCAACACCAGCTACATAAACTTTCATTGTGCCATATAGTGCAATATAAAGACCATCAATTGGTTGACCTTCATGGATTAATATAGTGTTAGTAGTAATTTTTTTCTTACTACCATTAGCAATCATCCAATCAATGTCATGATTGCTTAATTACCCTAAAATAGCTAACACTTTACTCATAGGATATTTGTTTAATAATACATATTTCTAAATGACTTAACTTAAGTATTTAACTGGACATAATACATTAAACCTGAAACGGCGATTCATTCCTACTACACAGATTTTACCAACATTAATACCAATTATCAAAAATAATACTATAAAAAGGAATTTGAAAATTTATGCCTACTAAGAGGCTGATAATCATATTTCCTACCCAATCTCTATCATGATTTTTATTCTTTTTTCTTCCTTACCTTTTTGCGAAATTGTTTGATGCAACAATTAGTACTAAATAACTCTAGGAAAACTTTTTTGCCTTAAGCAAGCTCCAGTAGAATGCCACCAGCATTCTAGTAATTTTATAAATCGAAGGGTTTGATAAGTTATCAATCGCCCTGATGAGCTTAATATTTTACCTATTTAGTTTACAATACTTCACAAAATTAGTTACTATAGTTTAAGATGAGGTTA
>NZ_JAAHGK010000504.1:0-4991 GCF_010672505.1 Okeania sp. SIO2B9
GGAGGAAATGAGAAACACCGAAGCAATAAAATTATCACAAATAGACATCTCCAAGAATAAAAAATAAAATCAATTATCCCAAATAAATTATCAATTCTTTACCCCTACTGTCTACTCTGCACGGACGTTGCATACAACGTCCCTACTCCCTCATTTGGTTGAGATATCTAATGATTTAGGATAGTATTTTGATTTGAGATGTAAATCTAGATTGAGGTTTTTTCTGAGTACCTAATATCCAGGTTTTTGCTAATATTTAGAGCTGTTTTCCATCCTTGAATATTCCTTATTTATAGCGGTTTTCACTCATGTTGACTTGCATTGCTTCAGCTCCCGCTGCCTTTAAGCAAAAATCTCTGTATTTTATGAAACATGAAAACTGCTATAATAGTACTTTGTTTCCACATTCGAGATAAAAATGCTATAGCTATTTGGCATTTTATGAGTTGTTTGCGCAGCATTATGGTATGAAAGAGCAACAGGCAAAAAAAGGAATGTAAAATACCTTAATCCGTAGTGCTATAACTAGGGCTTGCTGATTAAATCTAAAAGCATTGACATATAAAGACAACTGCCTTTTTGGGGCATTTCAAAAGTGCTTGGTATCACGTCTAAAACGCTCAAAAAGTTAGTATTTTAGGCGCATAGTTGGGCAGAAAAATCATTCTTACAATTCTTACTCCTACCTCCTCGCTCATTCCCCTAACTCCTATCTCCTATCTCCTACCCCCTACTAAAAGACTTTCCATACGCAAACCATAATATATATATTGTTGCTTCAAACAAAAATAGCCCCCAGTAAAGGAGGCTATAAGAACTAAGTCGCTATTGTTTTATGAAGTAGTAAAGCTTAAATATATACAACATTACTCTGTCTAAATTACTTAAGTAATAAAATACTCATTCCTCAAGCTTTGAAAAAAACTTCTTTCCTACTAACTCCTTAGTTATACTTAGGGCTTACCGATAAAATCTAAAAGCATTAACAGGTAAAGATTTTAGCTTTTTTACAGCCAAAAAAATACAACTTTTTAAGCTTGAGCGACCAAAAAGTTAGGATAAAAGGCAGAATAATTGTAGAAAAATCAACGGATAAAATATCCAACGACCTCCTCTAAATTTCCCATTCCTCCTGACTTCTGACTCCTGACTCCTGATTTATACCAAAAGACTTCCATAAGCAAAACCTACTTAATTTATCGATTTAGCAATCGTAGTATAGAGAAAATTCATAAGGATGAGGACGCAGACGCATGGGGTTAACCTCATTATCCAACTTGTACTCAATCCAAGTTTGAATCAAGTCCTCTGTAAATACCCCACCAGTAGTCAAAAACTCATGGTCTTTTTCCAAAGCTTCCAAAGCACCCTCTAAAGACCCAGGAGTAGAAGGAATCTTGCTTAACTCTTCCGGACTGAGGTCATAAATATCCACATCCAAAGAATCACCAGGGTCAATTTCATTCTTAATCCCATCAATACCAGCACAAAGCATCGCAGCAAAAGCCAGATAGGGGTTACAACTAGCATCAGGACAACGGAACTCTAGTCGCTTGGCCTTGGGATTTGTACCACTTAAAGGAATCCGAACAGAAGCAGAGCGGTTACCTTGAGAATAAGCTAAGTTTACTGGAGCTTCAAATCCAGGAACTAATCGCTTATAGGAATTAGTAGAAGGATTAGAGAATGCCAAAATTGCTGGAGCGTGTTTGAGGATACCACCAATATAATTAAGCGCCATCTTACTCAAGTTGGCATAACCATCACCCCAGAATAAAGGTTGTCCATCTTTCCAGATTGACTGGTGACAGTGCATACCCGAACCATTATCGTTAAATATAGGCTTAGGCATGAAAGTAATAGTTTTGCCATGTTTTTTGCCCACATTCTTGATGACATACTTATAAATCATCAAGTTGTCTGCAGCTTCTACCAATGTGCCAAACTTAAAGCCTAATTCATTCTGACCACCTGTAGCAACTTCGTGGTGATGCTTTTCAATGGGAACTCCACACTTGGCCATTGTTAACAGCATTTCTGTCCGCAAGTCTTGCATTGTATCTGTGGGAGATACAGGAAAATAACCTTCTTTGTAGCGAGGTTTATAAGCTTTGTTACCACCTGGTTCTTCACTACCAGAATTCCAGCGACCTTCTATACTATCTACATAGTAATAAGCTTTATTTTCTGTTTGGTCAAACCGAGCATCTTCAAATACAAAGAATTCTGCTTCAGGACCAAAGAAGGCAGTATCCCCAATACCTGTCGATCTTAAATAGTCAACTGCTTTCTGAGATATGACTCTGGGGCAACGGCTATACCATTCACCAGTTCGAGGTTCTTTAATACTACAAGTTATACTTAATGTTGGTTCAGCCATAAAAGGGTCAATCCAAGCAGTAGTTGGATCGAGTACCATCATCATGTCTGACTCGTTAATATTTTTCCAACCACGGATACTAGAACCGTCGAAGGCAACTCCATCTGTAAAGGAACTCTCATCAATTTGACTTCTGTGAACTGTTAAATGTTGCCAAATACCAGGTAGGTCAATGAATTTCAAATCAATAACTTGAATGTCATCATTGTTAATCCAGTTCAATACATCTTGGGCTGTTTGTGCCATATTAGCTCCTAAGTTTTAAATTTGGGCTTTCTTATCAAGAAGAATAGCCCTAATAAGAATACATCCGTTTAAAATTTTGGCTTTCTTAACAAGAAGAATAGCTGTGACATACTCCCACACTAAGCTGGCGCTATAGTGTCGGCTTCTCGTTTCGCAGCCCCGGTATCCCGTCGGACTCAACGAGCTTTAAGGACGGAATGCCCTACCGCCCTATTTTTTATATTTATCGCTGCATTTCCTAGTTAATGCTTCCCTACAAGATGCTGCGCAAACGCAAACAAGTCGCGGTCTATGAAAACACCGCAATGTGGGCAACAATAAGTTCGTATCAGCTAATAAGAATACATCCAGCCAATCATAAGAATGAAAATCCTTGAGTTTTTGTATCTAAGATTACAATATTCCCTAGCCTGAATCAAATGATTCTGCTAGGTGTCAATTTATAGTAGGGTAGGATAGAAAGTTTAAGAAATTGTTGGGAGAATAATTATATGCGGGACACTATAACTAGCTTAATAGATAATTACGATGCTAAAGGTCGTTATTTGGATCGGGATGCTGTCGATCAATTAAAATCTTATTTTGAAACTGGTACTGCGCGAGTACAAGCTGCTACATTAATCAATTCTATGGCTGCTAGTTTGGTTAAGCAAGCTGGGATTACGTTGTTCGCACAACAGCCGGAATTAATTCGTCCTGGTGGTAATGCTTATACGACTCGCCGTTATGCTGCTTGTCTACGGGATATGGATTATTATTTACGTTATGCTACTTATGCTTTGGTCGCAGGTAACACGGATGTTTTAGATGAAAGGGTCTTACAAGGTCTTCGAGAAACCTATAATTCTCTAGAAGTACCTATTGGACCTACTTTGGTTGGAATTGGTATTCTTAAAGAACTTGTTAAATCTGAGGCGGCAGCGGCGGGTATTCAAACTGGTGCTTTCTTAGAAGCACCCTTCGACCATTTAATTAGTGAGTTAGCTGAAAAGGACATTTAATTAATGAATAATGAATAATTAATAATTAATAATGTAAGTATTCAGCCGTCAGCTATCAGCTATTAATTTTGGGTTTGCGTAAAAGCAACCTTTGAAATTGAAAAAGAATAAAAAGTTACCGCCAGTCCCTGGAAAAAACCTTATAAGTAATTAGGTTTGCTGAAAAAGTCTTTTAGTAGGGGTAGTAGACAGTAGACAGTAGACAGGAGACAGGAAGAACGGAGAATTTAGAGGAGGTAGTCGGAAAAATTGTCCCTCAATTTTTCTGCCATAATAATTCCAAAATACTAGCTTTATGCAGCTCTTGCCACCGAAAAGTTGGTACTTTTTTTAACCCAAAAACGTTCAAGCCTTTATCTGTTAATACTTTGATCTTTAATCAGCAAGCTCTAATTATTCATTACTAATTGCTGATAGCTGTTTGCGCAGCATTCCGTAGGAAATACTTACTTAATAATTATTCATTACCAAGCGTAAAAATGGGATTTGGAAACCAAATCCCTACAGTTTTTTTCAGAACTAAGTAATTAATTATTTTGATTTTTTTTAACATTAACGAAGCGGATTTTTACAACTCAAAAAGCTGATAACTACTTGCGGAACATTCCGAAACGGAAATTCTAAAAGCTGATAGCTAGTTAATCATTAAAATTTGTGGTTAAACAAAGATTAGATATTTTATTGGTCGAACAAAACTTATGTACTTCTCGGCAAAAAGCTCAAGTTTTGATTAGAGCAGGAGAAGTAATGGTAAATCAGCAAATAATTGATAAACCAGGAACTGAAGTAGAGTCTGAGGCGAATATAAAAGTTAAGCAAAAGTCTTTGTATGTTTCTAGGGGAGGTTATAAACTTGCCAAAGCATTAGAATATTTTTCTATGCCTATTTCTGACAGAATATGTCTTGATGGAGGTATTTCAACAGGTGGGTTTACTGACTGTTTGTTACAAGCAGGGGCGAAATTAGTTTACGGTATTGATGTGGGATATGGGCAAGTTGACTGGGGTTTGCGTAATGACCAAAGAGTTGTTTTAAAAGAGAGAACTAATCTACGTTATTTAACTCCTATAGAATTATATGGCAAGGAATTAATATTAAATTCTCAAGGACAAGAAAATTCAGAAATATATCCTAATTTAGCAGTAGTTGATGTTTCTTTTATTTCTATAACTAAAGTTTTACCTGCTTTATGGCAATTACTTATTCCACCTCGTGAAACAATATTGTTGGTAAAACCTAGTTTGAAGTAGGGAAAAAACGAGTAGGTAAAAAAGGTGTGGTACGTTCTTCTACTGACCAAGCTGAAGCAATTTTTCAAGTATGGAATAGCGCTCAGAATTTAGGATGGGGATATTCTGGTTTA
>NZ_JAAHGK010000505.1:0-4981 GCF_010672505.1 Okeania sp. SIO2B9
AGCGCGCCAGTCTGAGAGTAGCAATTCTGGAGCGATCGGCGCAAAATACCTTTCGCATCGGCGAAACGGTTCCCCCGAACATCCGATCGCCTCTGGGAGAACTAGGAGTCCTGGATATCCTGGAGACGGGAGAACATCTCCCCTCTCTGGGCAACCGCTCTGCCTGGGGAAGCCCAGAATTGGGTTTTCGGGATTTCTTTTTTTCTCTCCAGGGAAATGGCTGGCATTTAAACCGCAGTCGGTTCGATGCCTCCCTAGAAGAGAGAGCCGTGCAAAAGGGCGCTATTCTCAGGCGAGGGATGCGCTTAGTCGGGAGCGATCGCCAGGACAACGGCCAATGGCATCTAGAATTTCTGGATGCAGAGGGGACGCGATCGCAATTAAAAGCCACTTTTGCGATCGATGCCACCGGACGGCGGAGCGCCTTCGCCTGCCAACAGGGAGCTAGTCCGGTCAGAATAGACGGCTTGCTGGGGATAGCGACAGTGTTCGAGTTAGAAAAACAGGCTAGGGTAGATCGCTACACCTTGCTAGAAGCGGCGGAGTTGGGTTGGTGGTATGCAGCCCACTTGCCAGATAATCGAGCGATTGTTACCTTAATGAGCGATCGGCAACTCTTGCGCCAACATCCATTTTCTCGCTGGGAAAACTGGAAGGCCGATCTGGAAAAAACCCGCTATGTTAGAGAAATGGTTGCCGGGGCCACTTCTATCTCCAGGCTCCAGATCCAACCGGCTATTTCTCAATACTTAGATGCAATGGTAGGGGAGGGTTGGCTGGCAGTGGGGGATGCCGCTTGTACCTTCGATCCCCTTTCTTCGGCGGGGATATACAAGGCATTGACATCGGGGCTTTGGGCTGCTGAAGCGACTCTGGGCTACTTAAATGGAGATCAAGAAGCCTTGAGGGAATACGAATCTCGGACTCGGCGTCAGTTTGAGTTGTATCTCGAAGACCGACGCAAGTATTATAGTCTGGAAAGGCGCTGGCCTTTGTCTCCATTTTGGCAGCCACGCCGCCTTCAGATTGGCCTTTCTCCGTCACAAAAATTGTGGTGGGAGCGATCGCCCGAAAGCGATCGGCAACTCAAACGGCTGAAGATGTACTTACCCCGTCAAGAGTTGCATCTGCTGTGCGAACTCTGCCTTGGAGGGAAAGCCGCTAGCGATGTGGTCGGGGAGTTTCTCGCTCGTTGCGATCGACTTTCGGCTTATCGAGCGATCGAGGCCCTGCAATATTTGTTAGCACAGCAAATTCTAGTTGGCGATCGGCATAAGGCGGGACTAAAAATAAGTCGGTAGACTGGAAAATTTCAACAGCCCATAATCAATATTGGAATAGTAAAATTGTCCACAAAGAAATAGCCGAACATTGGTAGGGGTAGGCTAGAAAGTCAGTAGAAGGAATTTCGAGTTGGAACACTTGTAGAACAAAACCAATCATTCACGCTATCGAAAATAGATGAGGCGGCGATATAACTGTCGCCCTTGCTCCGCCAACGCCAACCTAACAGAAGTAAGAAGTAGAGCAATTTATTTTTTTTGGGAAAAAAGTGTGAGAAAATCACACCGAATCAAATACAATGCTCGAGAAAGCAAAAAACGGCGTTGCTGATG
The DNA here is from genome assembly GCF_010672505.1 of Okeania sp. SIO2B9. Classification (NCBI taxonomy): domain Bacteria; kingdom Bacillati; phylum Cyanobacteriota; class Cyanophyceae; order Oscillatoriales; family Microcoleaceae; genus Okeania; species Okeania sp. SIO2B9. The sequence continues at coordinate 1,617 of NZ_JAAHGK010000505.1, forward strand.
CGTGGGTATGATATTATGTCCGGTAGCATCGTTTGTGTATAAAATAAATCACAATTGCAAGAAACCCTTCTGCCTCCTGCTTTCTGCCCTCTGCCTTCCCTCCACCAAGGTGTAAGTATTCAAGCGGACATGATATGATTTGTATTTGTTGGCAATTACTAAACTATTGAATAACAAATACTTGAGATTATTTAGTTTTTATTTTCATACCTTGATTCAGCAACGCCTCTTTTTCAAGTACCATTAGCAACAGTTATCTTTAACCACAAAAGCTTTATTATGTCAGAACCAGCACAATTTCCTCAATTGTCCGATGATGATTTGAAACGCATTTTGATACCACCGACAGCAAAGAAAAAGCCTTTGCGTGTGGTTATGGATACGGACTTTAATAATGAAGTAGATGATTATTTTGCTCTAGCTTGGTTATTGCTACAACAGTTGTCTCCCTCAAATGAACTAAATCAAGTTAACCTGGAAGCTGTATATGTAGCACCTTTTTCATTTGAAGCCAGGCTTAATAAGTTGATTAAAGCTTATAAGATTGATGACATTGATGAGAATGACAGGACTGAACAGCAAAAAGCATTTTTATCGGGTTATCAAACAAGAATTGAATCAATCAAAGAATTGGGTATTACCCAAGATGATCTAAAAGATGACTCTCACCTAAATGGCGAAAAAAATGGTGGCATAGATGAAAGTTATGATAGCATATTAAAGCTATTTGAACTTATGGGTTGTGATGCCCAGGAAAAGGTATTTAAAGGTGCAACTCACTTTATGAGAAGTGCCTCTGAACCAGAGCAAAGTGAAGCGGTAGAACATTTGGTTGAGTTGGCATTAACTGCTTCTCCAGAAGAGCCGCTTTATGTTATAGCGATCGCTGCTCCAACTAATATTGCTTCAGCTATACTAATGAACCCAGATATATTACCAAATATTGTTGTCATTTGGGATGCGGGTTTTCCGACTAATGTTCGCCATCTGGTCAATGGTTCCCTTAATCTAGAACAAGATTTATATGCTTCGCAACTCTTATTCAACAGTGGCGTGCCTTTGGTTTATATCCCTGGATTTTATATCGCTCAACAATTAAATATGTCCTTGTCCAATCTCAGGGACTGGTTTCAAGAATCTGGAGAAGTGGGTAAGTTCCTGTGCGATCGCTATATGGATAATCCCCTATTTGATTTTTATGGCATCCCCAAACCCGAAGGTTTATCCGATCCCCGTTGGATAGGTCGCAGTTGGGTGATTTGGGATATCGCGAATGTCGCTTGGTTGTTAAACCCAGGTTCCGTACCATCAAGCTTGGTTAAGTCCCCAATTCTGACCAACGAGAAAAAATGGGAGGTGAACCCAGACGGACATTGGATGCGGGAAGCTCATCAAATTTCGGTGAATGCTATTTTTCCCCAGTTTGCCGAACAATTAAAGAATTGGTCATCTCGATAAAGCAATGGGATTATTTGGTCTTGTCTGTCTCTTTATTCAGGCACCCTCCCTTATTTTGAAAGAGCATCTGATGCAATTGAGAAATCCTCGATCGCCCTCTTTCAAAAAGGTCTATTTTCTATTTTATGGTCAGGTTTGATTGTAGGATGGAGAGAAGGAGGAAAAGGCGATATAGCTGCTGCTAGGGTCCCCCTTTTCTTGAGGTCATGCTTCCCTTTCCATGTCGCGCAGCGTTTTATGTCGGCTCTTAGCCGAAAACGCCGACTTAACAGAAGCAAAAACTTAGGCAATTTATTTCTTTTTGTGAAGGAGTGTTAGAAAACTATACCAAGCTAAATATAAAGCTTGAGAAACTAAAAAAACAAAGGAGAGATTCTTAGTGCAAAACTTGAAACGACCAATGATTCGGCTTTTAGCCGTTATCTTTTCTACAGTCTTGGGAACGCTGTTAATGTTAGGCGAGCCTGCCTCTGCCATAGCCTCAGATAGTGCTAACTCTATATGTGCGACATCCTGTGATAATACTGAAGCTGCAATTGAGTGCCTCAAAGAGATGTTCGTTGACAAGGTGCAGATGGGACGGATTGAAGATGGGCAAGACCCCGCCCGTCGCCCCGTTTTTCTGCGCTTACATGGCGTTGCCCACGGACGCTTAGAAATTGTTCCCGATCTACCAAAAAATTTGATGGTTGGTCTATTTAGCAAACCTGGAAAAAGCTATCCAGTCTGGGTTCGTTATTCCAGCGATATCCGCGATGGATATCTAGACCATAAAACTACAGTGGGTATCGGGATTAAAGTTTTTGACGTTCCGGGAAAAAAAATCCTCTCTCCCGACGAAGATGCTCCTACCATGGACTTGCTTTTGCAAAACATAGATATCTTTTTTGTAGATAATGCACAGAAGATGTGTGAATTTACGAAAGCTGGTTTTACTGGTGACAGGGACAAATGGTTGGCAGATCATCCCACAACAGCAGCAATTCTTGCAGAAATGGCTAAGGAAGTGCCTTCTGTCCTCGACACCGATCTCTGGAGCGCCATACCCTTTCATTTTGGAAAAGAGGATAGCCCTAATCATACATATAGCAAGTACAAATTAGAGCCAGAGGAAGTTCCAGAAGCAGAAAGTGAACCCGATTACAACTATATAAGTTATTTGCATACTGACTTAGTGCAGCGACTTAAAAAAGGTGAGGCACGGCTGAAGCTTTTCGTTCAGTTGCAAACAAACGAGCAAGAAATGCCTACCGATCAGGCAACTGTTCGCTGGGACGAAGAAGAATCGGAACCCATTCACGTTGCGACACTGATTCTTCCTCAGCAAGACATAACCGCCCGAGGACAAGCAGAATATGGTGAAACACTATCTTTTCACCCGTGGCGCACTCTGGAAGAACACAAACCAGTTGGTTCCATTGCAGAAGCTCGGAAGGTTGTCTACCAAGCTTCAGCAGAGCTTCGACGCAATGTCAATGGGGAACCTATCGGAGAACCGCAAGTCCCTCGGCCTAACGCCGTTTGGCCGGCAGCGCCACAAGGGTGTCAAGATAATCAGTGAAACTAGAGGCGATTAGCAAAAAAAACAACACTAAAATTAAAGGAGTAACTAAATATGAATTTGGACAACATAGTTCGCGCCGCCATTCATCCTGGAATTGGAATAGCCCGCGTGGGAAATAGTCAGCTTGAAGGTGAAAATGGCTATTACATCGGGCCAGAAACTATCGAGCCTACTTCAGAGAGTACTCGTGATGACAACGGAGCGATTAAACGTGAAGCGGCTCGATTCCGAATTTATGGCTACAATGCTGCTGGTCAAGTTGTTGGAGAACTCAAGGATACTGATCAAGAGGCAACTTACCGATGATTGATACGATTGTAATCGCCCCACTAAAAACAAGCAG
>NZ_JAAHGK010000506.1:0-4971 GCF_010672505.1 Okeania sp. SIO2B9
CAGGAAATTAGAAGAGCATATCGAGAACTAAGTAAGCGCTATCATCCAGATACTACAGATATGCCGAAGGCGATCGCTACTGTAAAATTCCAGCAAATTAATGAAGCTTATGCTACTCTCGTGAACTCAGAAAAAAGATTAGAGTACGACCAAAAAATTAGGCGCTTATATGTAGATGATTTGAGTCAAAGAGTTAATTTTAATTATAGAAATTCCTCTGCCTACTTAGACCCTCAAGACAGACCATTATCTGCTGGTGAATTATTTGCTTTATTGATTATAGGTATAACTTTAATTAGTTGTTTGTTGATAGCTATTACTATTGGCCTCATACGTCCAGAGGTAACTATCCAACCTATTGAACCACCAGGAAATCAATTCATAGAAATCAAATACTCATTATAGCTTTATTGATTTGATCAAAATAGTTATATATAAATATTTAAGATTTGATTAATTTCTATGATATTATTTTAAAAATTATTGGAAAAAGTAAATATATTATATGTTCTAGAATTGACGCAACTGAATTACTGGAAGTCTTTGTAAGTTATTAAAATTATTATTAAGTCTAGATATTTTTTGTTTGTAGATACAAAAAAATGGATACTCCCAAACCAGACACTCCTTTATATAACCACCCTCTGCCCAAAATTGAAGAATGGCTCCAAGAAAATGGTTGCCAACAAAATTCTGAAAAATTACATTGTTGGTGGGTTGAAAAACCTACCTGGAAAGCAGAATTATCACTTGATATCGATCAACTTACGGTGCGGTATGTAGACGCTAGTGATAATGGTGATGATATTCAACGCTCCTTTAAATATTCTTTGAGTCGTCAAGACCTTGAAGAAGCAATTTTTTGTGGGCCTTAGTTAAAGATAACTCCAGCCAACAAAATTGAACTTACGAATCAAAAATATTAGCTTTCTGTATTGCGTAAATAGATTTTCGTATCATATTTTACCAAATCTGCGTTGACGTTTTTGATAAGCAAATAAGGCATGATGAAATTCAGAGCGGTTAAAGTCAGGCCAAAATGTTTCAGTAACATAGATTTCCGAATAAGCCATTTGCCATAATAAAAAATTACTAATTCTCATTTCCCCACTGGTACGAATTAATAAATCTGGATGAGAAATTCCAGCAGTATAAAGATATTGCTCAAATAACCCTTCATTAATTTCTTCTGGTTTGAGTAAACCTTTTTGTACCTGAGAGGCGATCGCTTGACAAGCATGTACAATCTCCTGACGTCCTCCATAATTAGTAGCTACAGTAAACTTAATCCCCTGATTTTGCTGAGTCATTTCCATTGAATGTTTAATCTCAGCTTGTAAAGATAGAGGTAAAGAACTTAGATTACCAACAAATCTAATTTGAACATCTTCTGCCACCATTTCCTGTAGCTCTTGACGTAAAATTCTTTCAAATAAACTCATCAAAAAATTAACTTCCTCTAGTGGCCTGCCCCAATTTTCACTAGAGAATGCGTAAGCAGTTAATGCTTCTATACCCCAATCTTTACTACACTGTAATAAGGCTTTCAGCGCTTCCACCCCACGCCTATGACCCATAATTCGAGGTAAACCCCTGCGTCCTGCCCAGCGGCCATTACCATCCATAATTACAGCTACGTGGCGAGGCAACTTTTCTGGTTCTAGGTCAACAGGTAAATCTTGTAAGCAAGTTCCTTGATTCATCTTTTCTTTCGAGGAGCTGGTGGACTTTGACGAAGCATACATGACATTAATCTCGATCCTTTTGTTCCTATTTGAACTCCAAGATTAAGTATGGTGAATGGTTTTGTATTTTTTTCACTACCTGATAGAAATAGGCGTTGTTCTAATAATTCCTTAAGTTTATTACTGGTTAAGGGTCGATTTAAAGTCCCTTTTTCAGCCAGAGATATAGAACCAGTTTCTTCAGACACCACTACGCAGAGGCACTTTTCTACTTGTTCTGTAATTCCCATAGCTGCTCTATGACGAGTCCCTAATTGCCTGGAAGCTATTCTTTCAGACAATGGTAGAATCACACCAGCTGATATAACTTTATGTTCTCTAATTAGGACTGCGCCATCATGTAATAAAGTTTTTGGCTGAAATATGGTCTGTAATAGTTCCTTAGAAAGTTCAGCGTTTAACTTCACACCAGGCACAGAAAAATCTCTCTCATCTATAGGCCCATCTGTTTCTATGATTAACAAAGCGCCTATACGATTTTGAGACAGTTGTTTGATTGATTCTACTATTTCATCAATAATGCTATCTGATTCAGGTAAAACTCTACGATTATGTCCAAACATTTGCAGAATTTCTCCCTGTCCCAACTGCTCAAGAAACCTACGGAATTCTGATTGTAATATTACTGCCATGGAAACAGCAGAACCTATGACTAAACTGTTGAGGGCAAAACTTAAAAGCTTTAATCCAGCCCAATGACTTAAGGCCGAAGCCAACATTAAGACTATAAACCCTCTTACCATCCATAGTGTACGACGTTCCCCTATGATGACAAGCACCATATATATCAAGGCTAGAACCAGTCCGATATCAATACTATGTACTAATAAGGACTTCATCAAGCCTGGGTCATTACTAAGACCCGATTTCATTGAACTTTAATTATTAATCTAACGTCAACTTTTGATGTTTTTTTATTTAACATTGGTGTCATCACCAGCAAAGAGCATTTATTCTCTTACGTAATGTAAATAATTAATTATCAATATCAATGAACAATAAGTTTGATCATCCACTGTTAATTGGACATTTTTTAGCATTAGTAGCTTTGCAGAATACATATAGATGCTATACTCTTTTATCTACTATAGTATAAGCATCTTGATGCAAATTCTAGTTCACTAACTTATAGTTACATCTGTCTCACCTCCCCTTAGTCTTAACTATTCCTTATAGCATCATTTTTGCTTAGTAACAAATTATGCCAACGCCAGAATTTGCTTTTGAGTTATCAGTAGACATGGAACTTATTGCCAAATTAGGTTAAAAATCAAATTTCTGTATCTATAGTAAGTTATAAGACATACAACAGTTTGATTTTTTCATCTTGCTATTGTTAGCTTTTTTGCATTGGAATCAAATACTATGATTGTTCTATAGCTATTAGTTCTGGTAAAACATCGTGACTGAGTAAATCTTGGTAAGTTTCCCTTTGTAATATTACATTTACTTCGTCATTGCTAACTAAAACTCCTGCTGGACGTGGTAGACGATTGTAGTTAGAAGCCATGCTATAGTTATACGCACCAGTAGCCATTACTACCAAGCAATCTCCTGGTTGAGTTACGGGTAACATGGCATTTTTAACTAGAATGTCACCAGATTCACAATGTTTACCAGCAACGGTAACTGTTTCTGTTACAGGTTCAGAGAATTTATTAGCTACAACCACTCGATAAAGAGATTGATAGGTGATTGGACGAGGATTATCTGACATTCCCCCATCTACTGATATATAAGTCCTAATTTCTGGAACTTGTTTTTGAGCACCAATTGTATAAGCTGTTACACAAGCCTGGCTAATAATTGAACGTCCAGGTTCGCATAATAGTTTTGGTAAAGGTAATTGTCTAGCTTGGCAAGCATCTACCATTGCCTTACTGATATTGTGAACCCAAGTTTCAATACTAGGAGGGTCATCTGCTTCAGTATAACGGATTCCTAAACCACCACCCATATTAATTTCTGTGACTGATAGATTATGTGCCATGGCAGTTGTCATTGCATCTACCATTACACTTGCTAAATCTTGATGGGGCTGAACTTCAAAAATTTGGGAACCTATATGAGCATGAATTCCTATAAATGATAGTTTTTGTTGTTGACTTATGAAGCTAAAAACATCATTTAATTGGTTAGGGTCAAATCCAAATTTACTATCTAGATGACCTGTACGAATGTATTCGTGGGTATGACATTCAATACCAGGTGTAAACCTCACCATTATTTTTGTGGGATTTTCTAGTGCTTCTGTTTGTTCGTTTTTTAAATCGGCTAATGTTTTTAATTCTAGCCAATTGTCGATAACAATTACACAATCTGTTTCGACCGCTAAACTTAATTCTGCAAGAGATTTATTATTGCCATGTAAGTATATTTTCTCTGGATTAATACCTGCTTGGATAGCTGTGTATAATTCACCTCCAGATACAACGTCTATACCTAAACCTTCAGAACCACAAATAGCACATACTGCTAGACAGCTCCAAGCTTTAGAAGCATAAAGAACCAAAGATTCTCCAGGGTAGTACTGTTTAAGTGCATCTCGATATTGACGACAAGCTGTTCTGAGAGTATATTCGTCCAATATATATAGAGGTGAGCCAAATTTCTCGACCAGTGCTGGGACATCCCAGCCACCGATTTCTAAGTGGTCTAGATTGTTAACTTTGGCAGTGAGTGGTAAAAGTTCCTGATTTGGTGAACTTTCCATTTTTGGCAAATACTGAAGTCCAGAATTTGCGGATATTACAGGTTGAGTTGATACCATAAGTGTTGTACAGAGTTATACTCTAGTAGTCTAATTTAATAATATAGAAGTTATTTCACTTTTTGACACTCCCCGCGATGAATTGACGGAGATTCTTCGTTCTATGACCAGACTTGCTGAGACAAGATTTCTCCTACCCCAGTAGAGGAGAAGTCTCCCAAAGTGTTTGACTGGATGAGCCTGGTTTCTGTGTGCCCCACAGTACCAAGGGCGATATTCAGAATGTTGATAGCTGTATTGTGGTCTCGGTCCAGAACACATCCACATTGACAAAGATGAGTTCTAGTTGATAGTGATTTCTTGACCGTGGTTCCACAGTTTAAACAATTTTGGCTAGTATAAGCTGGGTTGACTGCAACAGTGGCTTTACCGAATCTATGGCCAAAATACTCTAACCATTCTTGATGCAATCGCTCATGGGGGAAACCCTCAAGACCGCGCTGCATCAAGAATGGA
>NZ_JAAHGK010000507.1:0-4964 GCF_010672505.1 Okeania sp. SIO2B9
TTAAATCCAGTTTTCCAGCTTTTTGAAATGAAGGAGATAGCTGTTCAAGTTGGACACACAAACTAACCTCAAACAGATGAGATTCTGGATGAGGCATAAATACTTGATATTGAATTGCTGGTTTTTTAATTGTGGGACTGAGGGATACTGTTCTAGCTTCAGTCATGGTTATTTATTTTTGATATTAACTATTTCCATTTGATTTTAGTATTATATATTTTCTGTTAATTCATCACATATTAATTAATATTATTTTTTAGACAAAACTTTTGATTAAGTTTTTAATGTTTAAAACATTATTATTTATCTAGTCTATTGACTTGCTAAATGCATTAAATGTTTGAGATTAAGTAAGTGAATTACCTGATGTTCTGTATATCTATTCATCCACCCCTTAGCCTGTAGTTTTTCCATGATTTTGCTAGTTTCTTCGATTGTTATATCTGTAACATCAGCTAAATCTTGGTCAGAAATATTAAATATTTCACAGGTTTTGTCTGTGGTCTGACCGTAATTTTCTACTAATTCAACTAATGTATTAGCCAGTTTGACTGCAGGGGGTCTATGACGCAGTTGATCACGAATATTTGTTTGCCTTAGACGCTTGACCATAAGTTGAAGCATTCGATGATGTAACTGAGGGTCTTTGAAGAGAGTTTGAATAAATCTTTGAGCTGAAATACTAATCAAACGTACTGGTGATAAGGCAACGACATCATTTGAGCGTGGTGACTCATCTAGAATAGCCATTTCTCCAAAAAAATCTCCTCTCCCTAGAATAGCAAGTGCAACTGAGTTGTCAGGGGACAATCTGCGTCTAACTTTGACCCAACCGGATACCACGAAGTAAACTGCATTACCCCAAGCATCCTCCATAAGGACGACTCTATTTGAGGGATATTCGTGTTTGACTGCAACTGAAAGTAGCCATTCCAAGGTTTCTGGGTTTGCTCCCTTAAACAGAGGAAAAACCTCGCTGAAAGCTTCTGTCTGCATGAAAATTACTGCTCTTTGTCGTATCTTGATATTGTTCAACTCTACAGCTATCATAACTGGAGTTTTTTAGTTAAGCCAAATTATGTTTTTATTCTTAATTATCTCAACTAAGTTTGATTAAATTAAAATAGTACTATCTTATCATTATTCTTTGCTTATTGCAAACTTAATTTAAATTGAATATTTAATATAGCCATTGAAGGAAAGGTTATACCATTTCTCAAAAACTTTTCAACCCGTATCTTGAGCAGGGGAGTGGGGGACCCACCCTTAACCACTCCCAGGAGGGGAATAGGGGGACAAGTAAATATAATAATAATTAATGCACTCCTAGGGTGCTAATGATCAAAAAGGTGATTATATTTGTGTTAATTACTGAATAATTGAAGTGCTACCTAAGTTAAGCATTAATGCATAGTAATTGGTATTAGGATAGGTCAAAAGCTTAAAATTCAGACAAAGCAATATTTTTCCTTCTTCCCTCTTCCTTTTTCCTTCTTCATTCTGCCAAAATAACTAAAAAAACGGGCTAACCCGATCTTGGTTAACCCGCAAACTTGGGAACGCGCAAATAGATTACTTCTGCACAACCAACTTGACATTAGCGTTTTGCAGACCGCGTTGCTTAACAGCAGCTAAAGTCTTGTTAACGGCATATTTCTGATTGATGGAGTTGATCAACTCAGTTTGATTGTGCTTTTTAGCAACACCCCACAAGTCAGCGATTAGGTCAAAAGAACCATCACTATTGGAAGACCAACCTAAATCATATTCACCTTCGAGAACAGCAACGATATCTGAACGTACACGTTGGCCATTGTAGCCACGAACATCAGCGTTAGTTTTAACTGTGATACCCAAGTCACGCAGAGAAGCTTTTAAGATTTCAGAGTCAGAGATCTTGGTACGCAGTGTGCTGAAGTGAGACATTCGAGTTTCCTCCTAAAATTTTAACTGAAAACAGAAACAACAACGGTTTTTATGAAAAATTACCACTGCTCATCATCGTTAAGTTGATATCGAGTCAAAGTGGTTTTTTTAGGCACTGCTAGTAACTCTATACAGATTACTAGCCTTTACTCCTGTTTGGACCAGGAGAAAGCTTTTAGAACTCCAGTCTTTGATACTCGGCGACTGAAGCTGCAGCAGGCCGCGCACGTTGTCTTGCCCAATCTCGTAGTGCAGTCACCTGCTCTGTCATGGTTTTCGACAACGGTAGTGTAGCTTTAATCGCGGCAATAATATCTAGCTGTGTAAATTCTCTATCTTGAGCAAATGCCTCATACATAGCAGCGATTATGGCTTGCTCTATTTCTGCACCTGAAAAGCCTTCGGAAACATTAGATAATTGATCGAGATCGAAGCGTTCAATTTCTCGACGTCTTTTTGCTAGGTGAATCTTGAAGATATCTTGACGTTCCTGTTTGTTTGGTAAATCTACAAAGAAAATTTCATCAAATCTACCTTTACGCAAAAACTCTCCCGGTAAACGTTCTACTCGGTTGGCAGTTGCCATCACAAATACTGGGGAAGTTTTTTCTTGCATCCAAGTCAGGAATGAACCGAATATTCTACTTGAAGTACCTCCATCAGAGTCAGCTGAACCAGTACTACCAGCAAAAGCTTTATCTAACTCATCTATAAATAGTATAGCTGGTGATATTGACTCGGCTGTTTTAAGAGCATTTCGTAAATTAGCTTCAGAACGTCCTACCATTGAACCATCGTAGACTCGTCCCATATCCAAGCGCAATAATGGTAAACCCCACAGGCGAGATGTAGTCTTTGCTATTAAAGATTTTCCACATCCAGGTATTCCCAAGATTAACATACCTTTTGGCTGAGGTAGGCCATATTCTCTAGCTCTCTCTGTGAAAGCATCAGAACGTTGTCTTAACCAGTGTTTAAGTTCCTCTAGCCCACCTACAGCATTAATAGTTTCATCCTCTTCGATGTACTCTAATATGCCGTTACGCTTGATTAGCTGCTTTTTCTCAGACAGTACAATCTCAACCTCTTGTTCAGTTAGACGTCCTGCTGTTACTTGAGCTTTGCGATATACCTTTTCAGCCTCATCTTTTGTAAGACCTAAAGCTGCTTTGAGGAGCTTTTCCCTTGTCTCTGTGGAAATGTTACGCTTCCCTAGATATTGTGAGAGGACTTGATTCAACTCCTTCATATCTGGTAGTGGAAAATCAAGTACAACTACCTCCTTTTCTAGTTCTATCGGAACATTCTGCACTGGGGACATCAATATAATTGTCTTATTTGTGCCCTTGAAACTAGCGATCGCATCTCTTAACCACCTAGTAACTGGCGGTGAGTCAATAAACGGATGTAAGTCTTTGAATATATATATTCCAGCGTTGTTGCTAGTATCTCGCTGTCTGATTACCCACTCTATAGCTGCCTCTGGTGAGACTGTATTATGCTGAGTGGTATTTTTGCTTTGACTATACTCTACTATTCCGTGAGTTACTGTCCAAACAAATACTTTTTTCTGAGACTGGGGCTTCAGTTGAGCTATAGCTACAATTGCCTGCTCTGACCGCTCTTCCTCGGATGTTACGAGGTAGATCAGAGGATATTGAGCTTGGATTAGAATCTTAATTTCTTCTTTCATAGTCCTCGATCCAATAGAAACGGTACAATAGATTACGGCTTAATTGAGTTTATGCTTGCTACCCTTAGCAGTATGATGAGCAATTATTTAGAGGTTTAACTGTCATCTCTACTACTTTGTAGTCATCAGATGTAGTCATTTCTACATTCATTAGCAGGGAACTAACTCTTGCTCTCCCGGTTGAGCTTTAGATTTTTCTGTTTCCGGGGTTTCATGTACTGGAATATTTTGGTCTGCCAATACACTTGGCTGATTTTTCAGGGATGCCAGTTCTCCTTCTCGCATTACAACTGAACTCGTACACTCTGGACAAGTGTATACCCGGTGGGTTTGTCCATACATTGAACTTAGTTCATCCACTACTTCTGGGTTTTCCAGATAGAAAAGGATAGCTCTTTCTGCTATTGATGACATTGGTTCCGAGTCAACTGCTGCTCTGATTTTGAGCTTGCGATGCAGTTCTGGTTGGATGTATAACGTAACTTTTTGCTTGTCTTGCATATGACAGTCAACTTGTTTACCCGGGTATGTATATTACATTAACTATTCTTCTAGGGAATGTCAAGCAGTTAAACCGTTTTGACTCTAATATTGTAACATATATTTACATTTTATCAAAAGTAATTTACTGATAAAAAAAGCTAGACTCTACTTTGCATAAGACTTACAGCCTTATATAGGCTATCAAATGTTTTGCTTTTTTGACTAAATAATTTAAACAAGAATCGAAATTAGATTACATATAGCAGGGGACAGGGAACGGACAAGAGTGGGGAAAAGTACTTCCCTGTCTAAGGTTCATCATCAGTCTGTGTCCTAACCAACTCGTTCCTTGCTATCTGAATTTGGATTAATTCCTAACATACATTCTGCAAAACAGTAAAAATAATTTATATTTTTTAATATTTTTCATGGTTAAGCGGACTGGATGTTAAACAGAGGTAATTTTTCTACTATGTGCCCACAATCAGAACAAAGCTTAGAACTGGAAAAGAATCGATCAATCTTGATTAATTTCCGTCCATACCATTCCGCTTTAGAGCTGATTTGTAAACTTAGCTAAAACCCTTATGTAATCTGACTCTCAGGGATTTATTTTTGTTTGGTTATCACTTCCAAAACCCTTGTATTGCAAGGGATTTAGCCTCTTAATATTCACTTGATAAATCAGCTCTTATACTCTAATTGTCTAACTAACTCGGACTAGTTGGCATCACTCCCACCCCTCTTGCTCCCCTACCGGGAGCAGGGCTAATTCTTTGTCGTCAGAGAATATTTATATGGATATGAAATATAGCAATGTGCGCTGGTATATTTACAAATTGCAGGAGGTGTCCAATAGCTA
>NZ_JAAHGK010000508.1:0-4962 GCF_010672505.1 Okeania sp. SIO2B9
TGTAGAACTTTATAGTAGTGAAAAACAAACCCTAGAACAAAAAACAGCCATCGAACAAGAACGACAATATCTCCTCCGAAAATATCAAGAAGTCCAGGCAAAAATCCGCGAAAAAAGTCCGAGTTATGCAGCTATCACTCAACCTCAACCCCTCACTTTAAAACAGATTCAAGCACAAATTCTGGATAATGATACACTTCTGTTGCAATATGCTTTAGGTAAGAAGCGTAGCTTTCTTTGGGCGGTTACTAAAAATAGTATTACCAGTCATGAACTCCCTCCAAAAGCATTAATTGAAAACATAGTTAAAGAATTTCGTTTTACTATTACTGATAGACGAGTAGATCCATCTTTGTTATTAGAAATCTCTCAATCTCTCTATGAGATAATTTTAGCTCCTGTTGCTCCTCAACTGAAAGATCGACGCTTGGCGATCGTTAGTGATGGCATTTTACATTACATTCCCTTTGCTGCCATTTCCTTACCAACAACTTCATCAGAAGCAAATTATTTACCTTTAATAAGTAAGCACGAAATTGTCAATCTTCCTTCTGCATCAACCTTAAGTATTCTACGTCGAGATGCCCAACAACGAAAAACTGCACCCAAAACCATTGCGATAGTTGCCGATCCAATCTTTAGTCCTGATGATACCCGATTAAAAACTGCCGTATCAACTCAGAATGAAAATAGGGAACAATATAACCTCAATCGTGCCGCTCGACAAATGGATGTAGGAATTTGGCAACGACTCCCAGAAACCCGAACAGAAGCAGAAGCAATTCTCGCCCTTTTGCCAAACTCAGAGACTATCTCCTACTTTGATTTTGTGGCAAATCGTACCCAGGTAATCAATTCTCAACTGAATCAATACAAAATTATCCACTTTGCTACCCACGGACTACTTAATAGCATTAACCCTGAACTTTCTGGAATTGTGTTATCGATGCTAGATCCACAGGGAAACTTGCTGAATGGATTTTTACGTCTCCATGATGTTTTCAAGCTGGATTTTTCCGCAGACTTAGTAGTGTTGAGTGCTTGTCAAACCGGATTAGGAAAACAAATACGGGGAGAAGGGTTAGTAGGATTAACCAGGGGATTTATGTATGCAGGTACACCTCGCGTACTTGTCAGTTTGTGGAATATCGACGATGCTGCTACTAGCGAAATAATGAGTAGATTCTATCGGTTGATGTTACAAGACAAATTATCACCAACAGAAGCATTAAGAAAAGCACAGTTGGAGATGGTTTCTGAGACTCGTTGGAAAGAACCTTATTATTGGGCAGCTTTTACTTTGCAGGGAGAGTGGAAAGAAAGTCAAGGGAATAGGGAATAGGGAACAGGGAACAGGGAATAGTTAATATTAACAAATAGTTCAAACAATCCAAAATACAAAATATAAATTATTCCCCCTGTTGCCTGTTACCTGCGCGCAGCACTTGCGGTGAAAATATCAGGAACGGGCAAGATGCCCATTCCACGCTTGTAATACCATTTTCTGTATTTTCATCAAAGGAATATTTTGCTGTCTAGCTAATGCGACACAATCTTCATATTCAGGTTGCACATTTACAATTTGATTCCCCATCTTTGCCACTTTTAACCGCACTGCTCCATAGTCTGTCTGCACCCGATCAATTGTTCGCTGCAAAATAGCCCGTTTTTGAGTAGAGCGACGAATACCCAGAGTTGTAGTCTCTCGAAATATTACCTCCTCACAAGCAGATAACTTTTCCGGTAGACAAATAACAGTAAGTAACACTCCTAACCTAGATTTTTTCATTGTCACAGGTTGAGTAAAAACATCTAATGCACCTACTGCAAATAGAGCATCAAAAGTATAAGCGATCGCTTGAGGAGTACAATCATCTATTTGAGTTTCCAACACCATTACAGTTTCTAGGTGTGGATGTGGGGAACTGGGAGAATGATATTCTGTAAGTTGAGAATGTTGAGTATTCACCTCCCCTGCTCCGATCCACAAACGTAAAATATTAGGAATAGCTAAATCGCGAGAACCCGCACCCAAACCCACACATTCTAGAGACATTGACGGTGGCGAGCAAAAACTACTGGCCAAAGTACAAGCGATCGCGCTACCTGTAGGAGTACACAATTCTTTTTCAATGCCATTACTATAAATCGGAACCTGATGCAACTCCCAAAGTTTTAGCACTGCTGGGACAGGTACAGGTAACCGACCATGAGCCGCCCGCACAGTACCCCCACCAGTGGGCAAAGGCGAACAATATAATTGGTCAATATTCAACCAATCTAATCCTAAACAAGTCCCCACAATATCAACAATAGCATCAGTTGCCCCTACTTCGTGAAAATGTACCTTCTCTGGGGCAATACCATGTACGGCACCTTCAGCTTCAGCCAATTTGTGAAATACAGCTAAACTCCAAGCTTCAGCACGTCGGGGCAATCCTGCTTTTTTGATTAATGCTTCAATTTCTGGCAAGTGACGGTTGTGAGAATGATTGTGTTTTTCCGTACTTTGGTCATTTTCTGAATGGTGAGAATGATGGTGGTGGTCAAAAGTTAGAGGTTCTCCATTTTCAGGATTTGCAGAAGTTAGATTGACATGAAATTTCGTAGCTAGTAAACCATTGCGATGAACTTTTTCAGTGCTTAACTGATATTCCTGGGAAATGCCGAGAAGATTGAGTTTTTCTATCAGATATTCTAGGGGAACACCCGCATGGACTAAAGCACCCAAACACATATCGCCCGCAATGCCAGTGGGACATTCAAGGTAAGCTATTTTTTTCATAAATTTTAGGTCTTAGGTGGTAGGTGATTCAATAATTAATAATTAATAATGATTGCTCTGATGATTAAATCTCAAAGTCTTTACAAATAAAGGTTTGAAGATTTTTAGGTATCAAAAAGTGCTAGCTTTTAGGTAGTTCCGGTTCAAAAATGAGCGTATTTTGGGCCATAGTTGGGGAGAAGCCAAATTTGTAGGGCGCATATTTACGGCTAAAATCTAGACTTTGAAAGGCTTTTAACAATCCGTCGCAGGGCATCATTGCATAAGTGTCAGTTTACTACATTTAATACTCCCCATCTCCCCATTACTAAAGATATATAGCAAACTTTTTGAGATTTAGTATTATTTCTTCCTTCCTCTAAAAAGCCTTCCTCCGCTACGCTAAAGGACGGGTCTTTAAACCCCATTTTTTGGTAAATTTTTCCAATCTAAAATCTAACATATGCTTTTTCTATAATCTAAAATAATAATTATGGCAATATTCTATGAACTTCATCCTGATACACCCCAACAAAGACGCGTAGAACAAATTATTAGCGATCTAAAAAATGGGGCAGTGATGCTTTATCCTACGGATACCGTTTACGCGATCGGTTGCGACCTCTATGCTAAATCTGCTGTGGAGCGAGTCAGACAAATTAAACAACTGTCTAATGATAAACCTCTGACATTCCTCTGTTCCTCTCTGTCCAATATCGCCAATTACGCTATTGTGAGTGACTCAGCCTACCGAATCATCAAACGTTTAATTCCTGGCCCTTACACATTTGTGTTGCCTGCCACAAAGTTAGTCCCACGGCTGGTGATGAGTCCTAAGCGAAAAACAACGGGTATTCGGGTTCCAGACAATCAATCTTGTTTGTCTTTGTTGGAGACTTTGGCCAATCCCATCATTTCAACATCAGCTCACATTACCAGTGATGCGGAAGGAATGGCCCCAGTAGATGTAGGAGCAGTTACTGGTAAAGCAGAATTATTTGATTGTCTAGAAAATTTAGTGGACATAATTGTTGATGACGGTTCTGATCCTGGATATCAAGTATCCACTATCCTGGAATTAACTGGCCAAGAGCCAAATCTGATTAGGCAAGGTCTTGGAGTTGAAACTGTAACAGCTCTGATTGGGGTTTGCTGAATAAAGTCTTTTTGCTGGGGTAGGAGACAGGAGACAGGAGACAGGAGACAGGAGAAATGGAGAATTTAGAGGAGGTAGGAGCGGGCGTTTTGTCCCTCAGTTTTTCTGTCCTTAGTTTGCCTTTTATGCTAACTTTTTGAGCATGAAGAGCGGAAACAAGGGCACTTTTTGGGACTCTAAAAAGGCTCAAGCCAATATCAGTCAATGCTTTTAGATTTAATCAGCAAGCCTTAATTGGTTAATATAGCAGGAGGCAGAAGGCAGGAGGCAGAAGGCAGAAGGCAGAAGGCAGGAGGAAAAATCTGGCGTTGTCTGAGTTTTCAGTTTTTGATATGTCCTCACCTTTCCTTCGACTACTATACAAGCTAAAACCTAAAACCTAAAACCTAAAACCTACAACCTAAAACCTAAAACCTAAAACCTACAACCTAAAACCTACAACCTAAGACCTACTACTGTGCCACTTGTGTTTTTGTTACACGGGTGGCACTGCCAATTTGAATATTGTCACAGTCTCTTTGAGTTGGATAATTTGGTAAGTAAAGTTCTGATTTTCAATCTATATCTAGCTTTCGTTGATTTTAGACCGAAATCCGGAAAATATACTTCTGATAGTGAATTAGAGAATTGGTTGTTAACAGAAAAACCACATCATAAAAGTGGAACCCTCCTCTGCAAATAGTTGGGTGAACTTTCCTATAGTCGTAACTGTAGAGGCAACAAAGGAATCACACAGATTTCAACCAACACCTAATCACTCTACATGATTACTTCGTACACCTACCGTGCATTATCCAAAGGTAAAATCAAATGACTGTTAACATTGCCCACACCCCCAACTCCCTGAACACAAACCCTGCTATTGCTCCAGAAGTTAACAACAGCAAAGTTGAAAATCACAATACAGCGAATACTGTACTAGAAATGAATACTGAAACTTTAGCTGCTGTAGTTTTGCAAGAATTGCAAGGTACTTTGAAAAGTAAGCCAGCAAAAGCTGAAACCATAATCACTCGCATCGCCCAAGAAGTAGAGCGGATTT
>NZ_JAAHGK010000509.1:0-4959 GCF_010672505.1 Okeania sp. SIO2B9
GTCAACTGTTGTATTTACCTCCTTATTCACCAGACCTCAATCCCATAGAGAAATGTTGGTCTTGGCTTAAAAGTCGCATTCGTCACCAGCTCAAAGGATTTGATTGTTTGCTTTCCGGCGATTGAATTAGTTCTGCAAGCAGTGTCCTAACCGCCTTGGCGGTTGCTATATGGCTACTCCATCGGAGAGTGTCAGGTTTTGAGTGCCAATGTTGATAGCTCCTGCGTTTCCTTTGTCTGTGGTTTGGACTGAGATGTTGCCGTCTCCTTTGATGTTGATGCTTTCTGGGGCGGTGAGGTTGATGTTGCCTCCGTTGCCTGTGGAGCTTGTGGAGGCTGAGATGAAGCCTTGGTTGGTGAAGTTGATGTCTAGGTTGGGGTTGGTTTTGTAGGGGCTGAGGGTGAGAACGCCTGCATCTGCTGTGGCTTCGGTTTCGGCAAATATTCCCAGTTCTCCTGCGATGTTGAGTTGGTTGGTGTTGATGGTGATGTTGCCTCCTGGATCTGTTGTTGTTGCTCCGAGGTTGACTGTGGCACTTCTTTGGGCGTTTTCGCCGATGGTGAGTTGGGGGGTGGTGATTTCTATGTTTCCGGCTTTTCCGCCTCTGTTGGTTTCGACTGATAGTTGGGTGTCTGCTTGTAGGTTGAGGGTTTCTGTGGCTTTGACTGTGATGTTGCCTCCTTCTCCGGTGTTTTCGGTGAAGGCTAGTATTTGGGTGTTGGGTTGGATGTTGATTTGGTCGCCTTCTAGGTTGATGTCACCAGCGTTGCCTAGACCTGTGGTAAAAGCGGTGATATCTATACCGTCAGAGAGGGTGATGTTGGGACTAAGGATGTCAATTTGGCCTGCCTTGCCTGATCCGCTGCTGCGGACTGTTATTTGTCCGTTGTCAGTAATGTTGAGGGTTTCTGGGGCGAATAGGATGATATTGCCTCCTATGCCACTGCTTTCGGTGAAGGCAGAGATTTGAGCGTTTTCGTTTATTGTTAGTTGAGTTTCTGTTGTGATGAATATATTGCCTGCGTCTCCTTGGCCTTGGGTGCTGGCAGATATTTCAGCACCATTTTTAACGAATAGAGACCCGGTGGTAATAGTTACACCCCCCGCATCCCCTTCTGCTTCTCGGTTCACATCGCTAAAGACTCCAGTGAGATATTCTGAGTCTCCTCTATCCAAGACTATAGTCTCAGTAGCATTAATTTCCACACTGCCTGCATTCCCCTTGCCGAAGGTATCGGCAGATACTTGAGCACCATTAATAACTTCCAGAGACCTGGTGGTAATAGTTACATCTCCTGCATCCCCTTCTGCTCCTGGTTGCACTGCGCTAAATGCTCCAGTGACAAATTCTGAGTCTCCTCCATCCAAGACCACAGTCTCAGTAGCATTAATCTCCACAGTCCCTGCATTCCCATTACCAAAGGTATTGGCAGATATTTGAGCACCATTTTTAACTTCCAGAGACTCCGTAGTAATAGTTACATTTACGGTCGGGCAGACGGAAATTAACGCCTCTGGAGAGAATGGCCTCTGCTTTGTTGAGGAAACTCAATCTAGTAAGTCAGCTCGAACGAAGAGAAAGAGCAAACCCAAATCGTGAGGTTTGGAATCCCCCGTGCTTTAGCCGGGGGAGAATGTCAATATATCAAATATCCCATTAGGGAAAAAATAAAAAATTTTGTAGGAGGTTTCCACCGAACCCCCCCTACAAGGTTTTCTAGAGATGTCTATACAAGGCTTTTCTACTTGACATACTCCCGACGTTGTGCTTACGCGACAACCCAGGATTCTTCAGTCAGGAAAAAAACTGACCGCTGTTTTGCCAGAGGTGATGTCAACCCCCTGCGTTGATCTTGATAGTAACAAAATACCTCCTAGGTTGTTAAGGGTATAAGAAAATTTAGTGCATGGAGGTATCTGACTCTTGGCCTTGGCTTTCATCCCGACGCTCCCCTAATAGCTGCCGCACTTGCTCCGCCAACAGGAGAGCGCGGGACTTCCCGCCAGGGAAGTTAATTTTAAGTTTTCAACCCTGTATAGAACCCATTTGGTATCTTGAGCTGGATGACAATTTTGAGCCATGGAGTCGGGAGTGGGATAGAAGCAATAATTGAAAATACTTCAATACACCCCATCCCCCATCTCCTCATCTGCCCCTTTATTTTTAAATAGATCTCAAATGGGTTCTATATACCAGACCTAACTATTTCTTCGCTTCTTCACGCTCTTTAGCTTCCTTAATTACCACTTCCGCCACATTAGCAGGGCAAGGTGCATAATGGGAAAACTCCATTGAAAACTGACCTCTACCAGAAGTCATAGTCCGCAAGTCACCAATATAACCAAACATCTCACTCAATGGCACATCTGCTTTAATACGAGTACCCATGGGTGATGAATCTTGAGACTTAATCATTCCTCGACGGCGGTTGAGGTCTCCAATCACATCACCAACATGATCGTCAGGGGTAAACGCATCAACCTTCATTATCGGTTCGAGTAACTGAGGAGATGCTTTAGAAAAAGACTGTCGATAGGCCGCCTTAGCAGCAATCTCAAAGGCGATCGCCGAGGAGTCAACCGGGTGAAAAGCACCATCCATCAACGTAAACTTCATATCCACACAAGGGAAACCCGCTAACATACCCTTTTCAAAACTACTTTCAAAACCCTTTTGCACGGCTGGCCAAAATTCTCTGGGCACATTTCCACCAGTCACCTTTGACTCAAATTGGAAACCTTCACCTGGTTCAGCTGGCTCAAAAATATAGTCAATCTTAGCAAATTGACCAGAACCACCAGACTGCTTCTTGTGAGTATAACTATCTTCAAGACGCTTAGTAATAGACTCGCGATAAGCTACTTGTGGCTTACCAACTTCCACATCAACCCCATAAGTCCGCTTCAGAATATCAACCTTGATATCCAAATGCAACTCACCCATACCCTTGATAATAGTTTCATTACTTTCCGGGTCTGTCTCAACTCGGAAAGACGGGTCTTCCTGAACCATCTTGCTCAATGCCATGCCCAGTTTTTCCACAGAACCTTTGTCTTTTGCTGCCACAGCAATAGAAATCACTGGATCGGGGAACACCATCGGTTCTAGAGTTGCAGGATTTTTAGGGTCACAGAGAGTATGACCAGTTTGGACATTCTTCATACCAACGATAGCAACAATATCACCAGCTTGAGCTGATTCAATTTCTTCGCGAGAGTCAGCGTGCATTTCCACCAAACGTCCAACTCGCTCAGTTTTACCTGTAAAAGTATTCAGCACTGTGTCACCTTTGGACAACATACCAGAATAGATGCGGGTAAAAGTTAGAGCACCATATTTGTCGTCCATGATTTTGAATGCCAAAGCACGCAGAGGCTTCTCAGGGTCAACATAAGCTAAATTACCAGTCTCATTACCCTCTAGATCGATCTCTGGCTGTGGTTTAACTTCAGTCGGGTTAGGTAGATAATCAACTACCGCATCTAGTACCAACTGCACGCCCTTATTCTTGAAAGATGAGCCACAGTAGGTAGGGAAGAAAGCCAACTCATTGGTTCCCTTACGGATGCAGTTCTTGAGAGTGTCAATATCTGGCTCTTCTCCTTCCAGATATTTTTCCATCACTTCGTCATCTTGCTCCACAGCAGTTTCAACCAACATTTCCCGATATTTCTCTACATCATCAACCATGTTCTCTGGAACGTCTTTAATTTCATATTTGGTTGGGTCTCCAGAATCATCCCATACCCATGCTTTGCGGGTTAGTAGATCGACTACTCCCACAAAATCATTCTCAATACCAATAGGTAATACCATTACTAATGGCTTGGCCGCGAGTACATCTTCAACCTGCTTCACAACCCTGTAGAAATCAGCTCCGGTCCGGTCAAGTTTGTTTACATAGATAATCCGAGAAACTTTAGAATCGTTGGCATAGCGCCAGTTGGTTTCAGACTGGGGTTCCACACCACCAGAGCCACAGAATACACCAATACCACCATCAAGTACCTTGAGAGAACGATATACCTCGATGGTAAAGTCAACGTGGCCAGGGGTATCAATAATATTTAACTGGTGGTCTTTCCAGAAGCAGCTTGTGGCAGCGGATTGAATTGTAATACCCCGCTCTTGCTCCTGTTCCATAAAGTCTGTTGTTGCTGCACCTTCGTGGACCTCACCGATTTTATGGATTTTTCCGGTTAGTTTCAGGATTCTTTCGGTTGTGGTGGTCTTGCCTGCATCAACGTGGGCGAAGATGCCGAAATTACGATAATTAGTGAGGTCTTTTTTCATAATTTAACTCTCTTGTTAGGTGCTACACTTTTGTGTTACTTAAGTATTACATATAGGCGGTAGATTTAGCCTTAGCAGCTAGGAGAGAAATCACTACACAGGTTTCTGCTAGTTAGCTGGCCCTAAGCTGCCGCTGGATTTCAAACATTGGGTTTGAAATATCTGTTTTATGCCCATAATTATATTGCTGATTTTGACATACTCTTCACTTTTAAAGTACAGTAAGGGAGTATTGTGTCTATTTCATGGCATTTCCTGAATCAAGTTGTCCATTTATACTGATGATTGGCCTTTCTAAAATATTTATATTTTCCTACGCCCCAGGGTACTTTTATGCTCTTAGAAAAAATATACTTAAAATGAGTAATTGTATCCATCTTGTCTATGGACCGGTTGGATATGGTTTCGAGATACAGACAAAATTTGATCCCCCTCTCGGATATCAAAGTTGCCTTTGCTTGTCACAGTTTTCATCCTGACTGCTTTTAACCCAGCATTTTGGCCTTTGACGACATTGATCATATCCCCTGTTTTCCAACCTGGTACAGGTTTTTTTGCTTTGTCACCAATCCTAGGAAAACCATATTTATCCATCTGTACCATTTGTCGGCAACCATGTCCCATTGCTGTGACGACCAGGGGTTGAGAAGTAAATATTGTTAACT
>NZ_JAAHGK010000051.1:0-12926 GCF_010672505.1 Okeania sp. SIO2B9
CTACAGGAAATGATGGTTTTTTCTTGCGAGGGTAGCCTTCTTTCCTCTTCCCTCTTTCTTCTTCCTTCTTCCTTCTTCCTTCTTCCTTACCTTTGCTATACAAGACCGATGCTACCGGACATGATATCACTTAACCAATCGGCTACTTGACGACCGTTCCACAATCCACCATCTGGTGATTTTTCACAGAGAACTTGCCACAGTTGGGCTTGCTGTAAATCTGTTAATATTGCCTCCTGCCCTTGGTTGTGATGTTGCCCGTCTCCCAAACTTTTTGTGCCCCATTTGTTGTAGCGTTTGACTAACTGATAAATCCAAGTTCTACTGTCACCAGTGACATGGGCCACTTATCATGGTGTTTTTCCTGTCACTAATAACCAAATTATTTGGTAATGGGTACGTTCGGTGACATTTGTCGCCTGGCGATCATGAACCAGTAACTCTTGAGCACTTAGGTAGTTGGCGTTGGCGGAGCAAGTGCGGCAGCTATATCGCCATCCTTTTGGCTATCAACTTTGAATACCTCTACTGTAATGATTTTGGCTTTATTATAAGTGATCATCCGAACATGATATTAATTCGATATAAAAAAATTTTCATCTTCACGAGCGCCATTGCCAAATATTTCTAGAACTCCCCATCCCCATCTCCCACATCACACCCAAGATACTCAAAAGTTACTTTTGCTTTGCCCGTAGCGCTATATTGCTGCACTCAAAAGCAGATGAATCTAGTTGTTAGATTCACCTGCTTTCAAGATTAATAATTCTGACTAATATAAAGTTTGAGTTAGAACTTAGAACAGAGGGTAGTGGTGTAGAAGTAGTGATATCCAAAACAAAGTCAAGTAGTCAAGGGAATATGATTTATTAAAAACTAAGAATTTAAGGTACTTTCTGTTAAGAGTTAAGTGTTCCTTATTCCCTACCTTGCTCCCTAAATCACTTGATTTAGAGGATTACCCGACCAGATCAACATGACTGTTAAGATTAAAGCCAGATTCATTTTCGAGAATAGCAATAACTTTGTCACCATTAGCTAACAATTGACCTTGTTCATTAAAGCTCAAATCACTCAGACTACTAAAACCATAGTGAAACCTATTAATACGAATTCGATCTCCTTCAGAAGCAGTGAAGTCAAGAATCTTGTCAACACCACTAAAGGCATCAAAACGCTCAATGAAAGCAAATATATCAGCACCACCACCACCAATTAAAACATCACTATCTTCAAAGCCTTGCAGAAGGTCGTTACCATCTCCTCCTAGGAGCAGATCGTCCTGCCACCCACCTCGGAGAGTATCGTTGCCTCCACCGCTATACAGGTAATCATTACCACCAAGACCTCGCATTAATTGATTGCCGGAGTTGCCGATGAGAACATCATCACTACCTTCTGAACCGTCATTGTCTGTTTGTGAACCCAAAATCTCAATTTGTTTTAAGGCATCTCCTACTTGATTTTTAGAGATATTTTCTAGAATGGCAAGATCCCGATCGCCAAGAGTAATAGTGAGAGCATTATTAGTTTCTGAATGGGTAAAGTTTAAGCCTAAGGAAGGATCGGAGTTATCACTAATAGCATCCAAATTCTTTTTCCATATCTCAATCTTATCTCCTTCAGCAGGAGTGAAGTCCAGGATGCGGTCGGGAGAAAAGTTGGTTCCATATTGATTGAGACTAAAAGTATCAGCACCAGTACCACCAATTGCAGTGTCACCTTGTTGAGAGGTAATGATGCTATCGCCACCATCTCCTCCTAGTACAACATCCCTACCTCCAAATAATGCGATGTTATCGTTGCCTGCATGACCATAGACATACTGACTACCAGCTGAGTCGCCGATCTTACTGCTGGTTTCCTCATTGTTGATGACAATTGTGTTGTTTTCTTCTCCAATAAACTCAATTTGTTTTAAGGCATCTGCAACTTGATTTTCAGAGATATTTTCTAGGATAGCAGCCTGCTGACCAGCAATAGAAATAGTAAGCTTATTATCAGTATCAGAATAAGTCGCATCAAAGTCTACAGATGAATTGCTATCGTAATATTCTTTTACATCAATCTGAATCTTATCCTCAGAAGATGTAAAGTCTGTAATTGTATTTTTCCCACTAGAGAGCCTGAAAGTATCTTGACCACCATTACCAGTTAGATTATCGTCCCCTTTTCCACTAATAAAGATGTTAGCCTGACCATCTCCTGTGATATTGTCATTATGATCGCTACCAATAATGTTCTCAATGCTGTTTAACGTGTCTTTGGTACCGAAGCCATCATCATTGTTCCCCCCATTCTCTAAGTTAATAGTGATACCTGATGTAGAGTCCATATAGTTTGCTGAATCAGAACCATCACCACCAAAAATACGGTCGTTACCTTGTCCAGCCAAAAACTGATCGTCGCCCTTAAATCCATACAGCACATCATCATCAGCTGTATATGCTGCTGCTGGTGTTTCATAGCCATAGATAACATCACCAAATTGTGTCCCGTAGGAATAATCAGAATTATTGCTACCCTTGATATCAAATCCGGAATAGGCTCCCAGAACCAGAAATTTGTTTGTTCCTAAGTTTTCGATATCTTCAGGTGCAATATTCAGTTGTGTATTACTTTTGTAATCTTTGGCACCACTAGAATCAAGAATTAATGCGTTGCGTTCAAGAATATCAAACCAGTTTGACTGAAGTTTGCCGTTTGAATTACCTTCAAGATTATTAAAGTCATTAGATAGTTGAACAGTTGCAATCGTATCAGTTTTGTCTGTATCCTGAAAAACCTTTAAGAGATTGTTACCAGTGTTATTTTGATCAATGTAGATATCACCATCCGATGGTAGAGGAATAAATATGACATCCTCGGTAGGGTTGAAGTCTGTAATGGTGGCAGAACCTGTGTCAGCATCACTTGCGCCTTTTTCAACTGGGGCTGTAACGTTATTTGAGGTAGCTTTGGTTACATCAAACAGCATTGGCACGATTTCTTTGGTGATTTTGCCAACAGTCCCCAAGCCGGGAATAACTGTGAAGAGTAAGTCACTAACGTCTCCTGCCAGGCTTAAACCTAGATTTTTCCAGTTAAAACCTCCTCCTGTAGTAACGGGGTCATTATTTGCCGGGGTGGTAGCATCTCCCAAAAAGAAGGTATCAGCATTTGCACCACCTTTCAGTGTATCGCTTTGGCCATTAGTTAGACGACCTGTGTACAATAAGTCATAGCCGATTCCTCCGTCTAGATTGTCAGTTCCTTCTCCACCATGAAGTGCATCATTACCGATTCCTCCCTCAAGATTGTCTCTTCCGTTTCCACCATGAAGTACATCATTATCCTCCTCACCTCTGAGAGTATCATTCCCGTTCAAGCCTTGAATAACGTCGTTTCCTTTTCCTCCATTAATTTCATCGTCGAAAGTACCATCCCAGTGCCTTGAAGAAGTCTTACTATTGTTAATGCCATGATACCAAGTATAGCTCTGTGGCTGTGCGCCGGTAATGTTGTTATCACGATCGTTGCCATTAATAGTAGAGTAAGAAAGAAATTCCTTCACATGAACGTTTTTATAGTCCAAGCCTAGAGCTTCCCTCTCTTTCCTGGTTTCATGTATTATGGTATTACCAGGATCGTGCCGATGAATATTATTTGAAAAGTTTGTCTGCCAGTCTGGCATAGTGTGGGGGTTTGATTGCTCCATAATTCGGAGTGCGTAGCGACCTGTAAAGTAAACTTTCGATACTTGTTCATTAAAGACAGTTTCTGCCATGTTTTTTTCTCCTTCAAATATAATTTTTGTTGGCATTGGAAAGATGTTTTTTTCTTTCCCTCTGTAATATCACTATCGCTGAAATTTTCAGAAAACACAATACGGAAAAGTTCAGTTTTGGTAATGAGTTTTTCACATAACCAAAACTGAACTTTTTTGAGGTAAATTGGGACAAGACAATTAGGTTTACCCAAAAATAAATCTGCTTATAATCAAGTCTAGACTTGATATACAGAGATTGCTTGGTAACTTCAAATAGATTTTTGAATTAATTTATGAGTAAGTATTTTGGCGTAGATATACGACAAATATCGTAGAATTTTATTCAGGAAAATTCAGTTTTATTCAGTGGTTGAAAAAATCAACAAATAAATTATTGTATTGTCAAAGTTTTTAGTCGATCAAATTTAACTTCTAAATTCAGTGAAGCCGCATAGAAATCGCCATTTCACACATCACGCCCAACATATAAAAAAAGATATAAAAAGTGACTTTTGCTTCGCCCGTAGCGCTATATTGCTGCACTCAAAAGCAGATGAATCTAGGTTAGATTCACTTGCTATCAAGTTGAGGAGTTTAAATCAAAATTTGGAATTAAGTTATCTACTGTGAAGTTTTAGTTAAAACAAAGAAACGTGACTATTAGGATCAAAGCCAGATTCATTTTCGAGAATGGCAATCACAGAGTCATTAAACGACAATTCATTTGAGTTATTATCATACGCGAGATCTGACAGACTGCTAAGACCATCAAAATGGCTTGTCAAGATATTAATCTGATCCCCTTCAGCAGCAGTGAAGTCCATAATGCTATCGGGAGCAACATTCCTTACCCATTGGCCACCAGAAAAATACCCTCCGGCAAAATTATAGAGAGTAAAAGTATCAGCACCAGCACCACCAATCAAGATGTCAGCTTGTTGAGAGCCATCAAGATAATCGTCACCATCTCCTCCTAGTAACACATCCTTGCTACGCAATGCTCTGAGACCATCTTGGCCACCACCACCATAGATATACTGACTAGAAAACGAGCCACCGAGACCAGTGTTGTTGTCATCATCGCCCATGACAATTGTGTTGTTTTCTTCTCCAATAAACTCAATTTTTTGTAAGGCATTTGCCACTTGAGAATTAGAGATATTTTCTAGAATAGCAGCATCTTGACCAGCAAGAGAAATAGTAAGGGTATTAGTCGTATCAGAATGAGTCGCATCAAAGTCTACAGATTGATTGTTCTCGTAATATGCTTTAACATCAATCTGAATCTTATCTTGAGAAGGGTTGAAGTCTGTAATTGTATTTGTTCCACTTGAGAGGATGAAAGTATCTTCATCACCATTACCTGTGAGAATATCGTCTCCTTGTGCACTACCTAAAACGTTAGGTTTATTGTCTCCTGTGATCTCATCATCATAGTCACTACCTATGATGTTCTCAATGCTGTATAGCTTATCTTTGCCACCGAATCCATCGTTGGCGACTTCAACATAGGTATTGTTTGGTTTATTGGTTAAATCAACTGTAACGCCAGCAGTAGAGTGTATGTAGGAAGAAGTGTCTAAACCATCATCTCCTTTGATAATGTCAGCTCCAGCTCCACCTAAGAATACATCATCACCATTAAATCCTCTCAACTGATCGTTATCTACTGAGGCTGGGTCAGATTGTATGTCATCATTTGGATCGAGGTTATACCCAGAAATTATATCACCGAAGTTGGTTCCGTATTGGTAGTCTATACCACCCTTACCCTCTAATTGTAGACCCGAATAAGCACCTAGAACAAGGAATCTATTGCTTCCCAAGTTTTCCAGATCTTTACTTTCGATAGGTAAAGTTGTCCCATTGTAAAGTCCCTGGGTTGCACCATTAGAATCAATAATTAAGGCATTATCTATCAAAGTCTCTCTAATAGAGGTCTGACCAGCCCTGCTGATTGAGTTCGTTCCTTGTCCAAAGATATCTGATGGAGTCGCTAACTCAAGAGTTGCAAAGGTCTTGTCGCCATCTTCACTGTTATACTTAAAGCTTAATGTACTGGTAGTGTTGGTGTCCTCTGAGATAAAAACATTTGCCTTTCCCGTAGGAGCTAGGGGAATAAAAACAACGTCTTCTCGGGGATTAAAGTCTTTGATAGTTGCATAAGTTCCAGTCTTAGGTAGTGGCACTGTAGGAATTGCACTAGGATCTTCTATCCCTCCTACAATGCTTTTGCCTATATCGAATACCATTGGGACGACTTCTTTAGTCAGTTTGTTCCAACCGAAATATTGAAAAGCTAAGTCACTAACATCTCCAGCTATACTCAAACCGAGGTTTAGCCAATCAATACCAGTAAATTTAGCTTTGCCCGGGTCCTCTGGTTCTTGTGGTTGTGGAACCTCACCCAAGAAAAAGGTGTCTGCATTTGCACCTCCATGCAAGTCGTCACTCTCTGTTCCAGTCAAAAGACCAGTATAGAGTAAATCTTGACCAGCATTCCCTTTGAGGGTATCAGTTCCCAAACCGCCACGGAGAACATCACTGTCCCCACCACCAAGTATACTGTCATTTCCCTCATTGCCCCAGATCTCATCGTTGCCAGCATTCCCTTTGAGGGTATCATCTCCGTTATGACCTCTGATTACATCTTCGCCCGCTCCCCCAGAAATATCATCATTTGCTTGTGTTACTTTTATTTCGAAGCCATTAGGATCATCACTAAATAAATTAGCATATTGATCGATTAGAGGAAAGGCAGTAGCATTCATATCACCATTACCATCAATAGTATCATTAGTATCTGAGCCAATAATCTTACTGTAGTAATACCACCTCGAATTTGCGCTCCGAGCCCCCGCCTCTGGTTGGAAGTCATTATTGAAAGACCCTGAAATATTTTTAGTGCCCATGTCAGTCAAGTCTGGAGCCGATGAATCCAAAGAACCGCCGGGGCCGAAAACTTCATCCCATGTCACTACTACCTGATCCGCCATAGTTCTATCCTCCGTAATGGGTGTTTTTGTTGTTTTTGTTTAAAGAGATTGTTCTCTTTCCATTGTTAATATCACTATCGCTAAAATTTTCAGAAAACACAATACGGAAAAGTTCAGTTTTGGTAATGAGTTTTTCACATAACCAAAACTGAACTTTTTTGAGGTTAATTTGGACAATAAACTTAGATTGGCAAAAAAATAAATCTGCTTATAATCAAGTCTAGACTTGAAATATACATATTTTTTAGTAACTAAAAATTGATATTCAATTAATTTTGTATAGGTATTGATGACTAAGTTTTTTGGCGTAGATATACAACAAATATTGTAGAGTTTTATTCAGGAAAATTCAGTTTTATTCAGTGGTTTAAAAAATCAACAAATAAATTTCCGAAAAATTCAGTTTTATTCAGTGGTCGAAAAAATCAACAAATAAATTTCCCACAGAGGTGGCTGTTCAGCATTTCAGCGTAGATGTCCCACAAATACAATAAGGGACAATCCATCTGTATAGCGCGTAGCGCTAGGGAATAGTAGACTGTCAAAGGATTTCAGGATTTATAAATATCCTAACCTTAATGCGTAACGCTATAGAAAGGAGCGATCGCTCTAATTATGCACCAACACAGTATAACTACAAAAAAAAGCAGATGAATCTAGCTGTTAGATTCACCTGCTATCGAGTCGAGGAGTTTAAATTAAAAATTAATCAGGACTTACGCATGAGGTAGGAAAAACTAGGATTTGAGATTGCTATCCGTTCCAAACTGCTCCGCAAACCCTGTCCGTCGCAATGACAAAAATACTTTGTACTGCGTAAGTCCTAATTAAGTGTAAATTCTAAGATTTACCCAACGACACCAGAAGTTAAAAGTCAGATTTGAATGGTTTAAAAGTATAGTGAATTGGTATAAATACTGATGATATCAAAAGCGATCGCGACTTTCCTAATATCCTGTGGGATATTGGCAACTGACGGAGAGTTGTCGCGGTCTCGCTGAAGGTTGTCGAGAGTTGGAAACCGCTGTTACTTATACCAGTTTGAAAAAAGAATGTTACGAATAATAAGGGCGATAAAAAGAATTTACATGGGATGTCCATTTAACTGAACATATAAGTTATAAAATAATAAATGGCATCGAAGCTATACCTTAAAGCAGATCGAGGAACTACAGCCATTCCGATTATTTTTATCAGTGCCTTAGATGGGTCTTGGGATAAAATCAAAGGTTTTTCTGTGGGTGGGAGTGACTACATAACTAAACCCTTCAATACATTAGAAGCGATCGTTCGTATTGAGCATCAACTGCAAATTCGCCAGATACAAGAGAAAATGATTGGACTTGAGGAGCAAGGTCAGGTAACTCCTGACCAGACTGTTGCCTCAGAGTCAAAGCAGATTCTGATGGTGGATGATGAACTCAAAAATTTAGCCCTATTGACTGATTTATTGGAAGAAGAAGGGTATCAAGTCTGGCAAGCAGATAGTGGCTCGGAGGCATTAAGAATTGCCGAGATGGTATTACCGGATCTGATTTTGCTAGATATTAATATGCCAGATATAAATGGCTACGATGTTTGTCAAAAACTGAAGGCAGATGCCAAGACCAAACTTATCCCGGTGATTTTCGTGAGTGCTGTGGATGAAGCCTGGGATAAAGTGAAAGCGTTTTCTGTAGGTGGTAGTGATTATGTGGGTAAACCTATTGATATAATTGAATTAATGGCTCGCATGAGATATCAATTGCAAATTTGGAGTCATTATAAATAATATTATGTCCGGTTTAATAGTTATAATTAGAGCTTGTAGTTGGGCTTTAGCCCCAATACACATATTTCATGGGCTAAAGCCCAACTTCAAACAAAAATTTTTTTATCACTGATTATCTGGACATGATATTATTATATTTTTAGTTAAAAATTTCAGATTATAAAAGCTAGATTTAAGTATCGTACAAAAAAGCTCAAAACCAAGGAGATTCAGACAATACTGACCCAGTATGTGTAGACGGATAATTAGTGATGAACAGCACTTACGCATGAGGTAGGAAAAACTAAGATTTGAGATTGCTTCCCTGTCGGTCGCAATGACGAAAATAGGTTGTACTGCGTAAGTCCTGATGAAAAAACTTTTGTATCCTGATCGATTATTTTCTACTAACTACTGACTCCTGTCTCCTGTATCCTGACTCCTCCCTAATCATTTATAACTATTTAACCGGACATGATATAACAATGAAAAGACGAGATGTATTGCGTTTAGGAACATCAGCAGCATTGGGATGGAGTGCAACTTATGCACTCAAAGCCTGTAGTCGTTTTTCCTCTTCTTCATCTGTTAAATTATCCCTTGAAGAGACTCGCGGTTCAGAATCAGCAAGCGTCATCGGAACCGATGCTTACCACTTTCTCAAAGATGTAGCTAAAACATTTTCCGGCATGACTCTACGATTGATTACAGAAGACGTACCCAGCGCACAAGTCGCTTGGGAATTAGTTCAAAAAGAATTTATTCCCCTAACGGGAATCAAAGTGCAATGGGAGCTATTACCCCTCGAACTTGTTTTGGGAAGAATCGAGCAAGACATTGCCAGAGAAACCGGAATCTACGATATCATGTATTGCGATCGAGATTGGGTCGGTCGTCTTGCTAATATTGGGATCGATCCCAGAGCGTTGCTAGAGAACAGTGAACTACAATATCCTAACTACAATTTTGAGGATTTTTTCCCGTCTTTGGTTGCTAATATGGCTTCCTATCAAGGACGGTTGATAGCAATCCCCTATGACATTCCCATATTTATTATGTTCTACCGCCGAGATATTTTTGAAGAATTGGGGTTGTCCGTCCCAACAACAATGACAGACTACTTGGCAACAGCACAAGTAATTAACGAAGCCAAAAAACCTCAAGTTTATGGAACAGCAGGACAGTGGAAGGCAGGGCATAACAGCTTGCTTTGCAATATGACCGCTTGGTTGTGGTCCCATGGCGGGTCGTTTTATCATGCGGATGGAACGCCAGCCATTAATGACGAGTGGGCGATCGCTGGAATGGAATATTTACTGGATCAACGACAATATGCTCCTCCTGAAGCCTTAACCTGGGATTGGTATGGGGAAGCAGAAGCGTTTCGCCAAGGTCGAGTAGCTATGTTGATTTCTTGGGGAGAGTGGTTTCCATGGTTTGAAGCATCGCCGACATCTCAAGTATCAGGACGAGTTGCAACCGTCCCATGTCCCCAAGAAATTGCTCTGCGTTCTCCCAGCGAATGTGCTTTTGGGGAAGTTCCGGGTATCAGCCATTGTGGAGGAAGCAGTTTGTTACTCTCTCGCTATAGCAAGCAACAAGAGGCAGCATGGGTATTTTTGCAATGGCTCACAAGTGCAGACACCATGACCAGAGTGGCAATATTGAGCAATACCAACGGCGTTCGTCGCAGTACCTATAGCGATCCTCGATTACGAGTTGGCTTTGGAGGGCAACCTCATGTTATCAAGTATTTTGATGTGACTCTAGATGCTATTGAAAATCGTATGGGAGTAGAACCCCATCTTCCTAAATGGATCGATCTTGGTTTCAATCGCTTTCCCGTGGAACTTGGAAAATTAATGACCAATCAACAGAGCATTAAAACTACTTTGGACAATATGGCGCAAGCAGCCGCCCAAGTAGCACAAACCCTATAATAGACTTATTGCAAAAGTTTTAATTAAATCAATGTAAGACATGAAATAAACAATTTTCTCCCCCCTATTCCCTATTCCCTATTCCCTATTCCCTGACTAATGAAACTTATCCCTCGAAATATTCGTCCTCTAAAATACTTCTTCAAGAATTACAGCTTACGCTATCAACTGTTAGGCTTATTTTGCTTCATTTCTCTAACTCCTCTTGCCGGCTTTGTTTGGTGGAATCACCAAACCACACGAAGGGCTTTGATTAAATCGGCTAATCAATCCCTGAATGCTGCTGCTTCTCAAACTGTAGCAAACATTGATGCGTTCGTTAGTGCCAATTTAATGGCAATTGTTACCGAAGCGCAACAAGAAACCCTTGCCTCCTATTTGAAAACTGCACCAAGCACTTCTCCTGCCCTAAAAGAACAAGTCCTCAACACCCTAAATACCTTGATTGCCAAAGATAAAATATTTTTAGTGTCTTCGGCTATTCTTGATACCAATGGGCAGAATCTGCTTGATACCCACTTTCCTCAGATCGGACAAGATGAGTCAGAGCGCGACTACTTCCAAGTTACTCTAGTAACAGGAGAACCTTTTGTATCCAACGTAGAATTTTCTGAACTTGATGGCAAGCCTTACTTGTACTTCAGTCAGTCAGTCCGCGATCGCGAAACTGGAAAAGTCGTTGGAGTGTTACGCAGTCAGTACAGCGCAACCAAACTCCAACATATCGTGTTGGAAAATAATAATTTAGCTGGTTCTTTTTCCTTTCCCATTCTGCTCGACGATAAAAATTTACGCTTGGCACAAGGATATAGAGATGATGGCAACCTACCGGAAGAACTTCTATTCCAATTTCTCGCTCCTCCAGAAGCTGACACGATTCAGGAGTTACAGGCAATTTATCGCTTGCCCCCTTCCATCCCTAACGCAACTAAACTTACCAAATTTGATGAATTTGCTGCGAATTTTAGCCCCGAGCGCCCCTACTTTGATACTATTCTTTCTGAAGAAAAGAAAGTAAAATATGCTGGAGCGCTAGAAGCTACCCAAACCATATCTTGGAAGGTCGCTTATTTGCGACCGAAATCTGTTTTTCTCCAACCCATCAAAATTCAAACCCGAAATAACCTCCTCCTTGCTTTTGGAACGACAATTGCTGCAATTGGCGTGGGATTTGGCATGGCACATGTTATTTCTTCTCCCATTGGCAGCTTGACAATGATTGCCAGGCAAGTTGCCGATGGTAATTTAAACGCTCGTGCAGACATCGGATATGGCAATGAAATTGGCGAATTGGCTCGTACTTTTAATACCATGACCCACCAACTTAAGGAGTCTATCGAGTTACTGGAACAACGAGTACAAGAGCGAACAGCTGAACTAGAAGAGCGAACTGTCGAGCTTAGATGTGCCAAAGAAAAAGCAGAAGTGGCTAACCAAGCTAAGAGCGAATTCCTTGCCAATATGAGTCACGAGTTACGCACCCCCCTCAATGGCATTCTCGGTTATGCCCAGGTATTGAAGCGATCGCCCGCTTTACCCGAAAAAGAAAAAGAGCAAGTCGAAATTATGCACAAATGTGGCAACCATTTGCTGGGCATGATTAATGACATCTTAGATTTAGCCAAGATTGAAGCGGGCAAGCTCGACTTGATTCCAAAATCAGTTCATCATCGGTTACGTGTTCCTCCACCTCAACATGGGGAGTCTGACCCACTCGAACAAGAAAATTGGAAAAAAAACTGGATTTAAAAGTTAAATTTCTTCAAGCTCCATACCCAGAGGCTGAAATTGAAGTTTGGGGAATGGACGAGCATCGTCTTGGGCTTCATCCGGTATTGCGTCGAGTTTGGGTTTCACAAGGAGAGCAGCCAATTGGCGACCTGAGACAAAAATATAAGTGGATGTGGTTGTATGGGTTTGTACACCCGATTGGCAGGAGAGACTAAAAGAGTGGATTCTACCCCATGTCAACACAAAAATATTTAATCAAGTTTTAGATGATTTTGCCACTGAATATGGTCTGGGAAAGAATAAAAGAGTTCTGCTGGTCATCGATCAAGCCGGTTGGCATACCAGTGACAGCTTGAAGATACCAGAGGGTTTGGATTTAATCTATTTACCTGCCAAGTCACCAGAACTACAACCAGCAGAACGTTTGTGGCCTTTAACTAATGAAGTTGTGGCCAATAGCTCTCCCCTTTCTTTAGATGAACTTGAAGAACTATTAGTCTTTCGGTGCCAACAACTAATGAAACAGCATGATTTAATACAAGGACTAACTGGACTTTTGGAAAAAAGTAAAAGATATTTACCTCTATTCTAGAATTAGAAGAGGTTATACCTGAGTTTATCCCCAGATCACCCCTAATATCAAATCCGGTAGCATCGGTATAAAAAAATTAAACCTGATAAATTAAGGGATGAATAGTAAGAGTTGGGCGATCGCCATGCCGAGATTGTTAAAGCTAGAACCACACAAAAGTATCGAAGAG
>NZ_JAAHGK010000510.1:0-4941 GCF_010672505.1 Okeania sp. SIO2B9
GGGGGGACGCGGGGACGCGGTGACGCGGAGATGGTTGAACAGGCAATGGTTTCACCATAGCAAGGAACGAGTTGGTGTTTGACTTATGTTGATGATGAACCGTAAGACGCCAGAGATACTTTTCTCAGATGGGGAGATGGGGAGATGGGGAGATGGGGAGATGGGGAGATGGAGATGGGGAGATGGGGGGACGCGGGGACGCGGTGACGCGGAGATGGTTGAACAGGCAATGGTTTCACCATAGCAAGGAACGAGTTGGTGTTTGACTTATGTTGATGATGAACCGTAAGACGCCAGAGATACTTTTCTCACTGTTGCCTGTTATATAACCTACTACTTTCTTCAAAGCAGGAAAAAAATAAAATTCAAGGAAATAAAAGATGTCTAATTCTAATGTTAAAGCAAAAATTTATGTGTTTGGAGCTAAACCGAAACAAGCTTTATTAGTACCAGAAATTCCTATTGCAGTTCGTAATAATTGTCAGTCAGGACAATGGGTGATTGGAGACACAGATTATGGTTCTAAAGTTTCAATGACAATCATCAAGTTTAGCAAGTTTTTCGGCAATTTAGGTCAAACAATTAATACATTATGGGGTCAAATCTGGTTTATTGCTGAGTCAGGAGAATTACCTCATGGAGTGTTAATGGTGACATATATTAAAGGTCGTTCTTTGAATGATTTTAATCGTTTAATTGCTTCAGTTCAAAGTCAAGGAGTGGAGCCAGCAACAGGGATTTTTCTTCCTGAATTTGTCAAGCATAGCGGTCAGAAACCAGATGAAAATGGTGTAGTAAAACCCATCAATTATTATAGCTTAAAATGGCGTTGGCAAGAACGTACAGATTGGTCGATTATTCAGCAGGCAGCAGCAGTGCTTTCTGACGAAAATAATCTTTCAAGAATGATTGATTTAGAAGGAACTAGAAAGATGGTTTGCTTAGATAATTTATCTGCTGAAGAAACTGCTAATTTGATGGTAGCTCATACTAATAGCGAACAAAATTATTCGCTGAGTTTAAATGTTAGTAATGATCAAGCGTTACCACAGGGAAATGAGTCTTTAGCTGCTGCATTATCTTCTTGAAGAAGGAGTCAGGAGTCAGGAGTCAGGAGACAGAATCAATTGACTCCTGAGGAGGTCTTCGTGACTTCCAGCCAAAGGCTGTTGATGAATTTTTTGCGTCTCTATTTACAGCTTTTAGCTTGAAAGTTTTTGTAGTTTTATGCCAATAAAAAACATCGGGAAAACTTAAAGAGGTACAAATGAGTAAAATTGCTAAATTCAGGATTCATCAGGGTGCAAAAACACCACAAACCCAGGAATGGGAAGATAGTTTACGGGGAAAATTAGAAGTTAAACATCAAATTAGAACTGATGCTATTAATGACCTGGAAAACTTCAGTCAAGATTTACAACATATTAGTTTAGTTGTTGAATCTATTCAAAATAACTACCAGGCATTACTGACATAAAATAGTCGCTTAAAATCGACTCTTTTAGAGTTAGTAGATGATTGTTGCTGCTGGAAAGGAAATCGCTGTGAAAAATGCCAGAAAACTCTTAAGTGATTAGCACCAGAAACGACTAGGAAAAAATTAAATACTGCCCAAGAATATGAAGATATTTTGAAGCAACTTCGGAAACTGGGTTCAACAATTAATAATTAATAATTAATAATTAATAATTACCCTTCTTTGAAAAGAAAAGGATTGACTAAAATGAAAATGTTTTCTTGTTTATCCTTTAAAGGAAAGGCTTTAAATCTCAATTATTGGGTTAGTTGTTACTGTATCACATTAAAAAGCGTTTCGTGACGGAATTTTCCGCAAACGGCATTTAAACAGTTAGCATTTCCTAAGTTCATGCTCCGCAAACAGCGAGTGATTTATGGAGATGAAGCGAGTAAAATTATCAACATTATGGAGAAAAAAAATGACACAAACTGCATCAGAAAGTAGCAAATTTAGAGTGATGAAATCATTTGAAGAAATTTTAGCTGCCAGGAAAAATCTTGCATCAAAAGTAGCAACTAAGGAGGAGGAAGCAGAGAAAGAAAAAGGGAAACAAATCCTAGAAACTGCTGCTACTTATACTGCAGATAGTATTGTTAAAGGTTTGGCTGATTTACAATTAGATTTTGGTAGTATTGTTAATCAGTTATTAGACAATTTGCATCAAGAATCTACTAAACTTGAGGAATTAAAGCTTGCAATTGAAATTGAAAATCAACATCTACAAGAGTTACAAAAAATTCGTGTTGTTGCTGATGCACTACATATTTTAACTCAAGAACATCAAGAAAAGTTAGGATTTCTAGAGCAGAATTTTAGCGAACATCAAGAAAATATATCAAAGGATATGACTACTAAGCGAAAAGCTTGGCAAAAGGAACAACAAGAGTATGAAGCAGCAATTGAGGAAGAAAATCAATTGTTAATTAAACAACGAGAAAATGAAGCTGCTGACTATCAATATGAATTGGAACATCAGCGTAAAATTGAAATGGATGAATATGAAGAAACGAAGCGGAATTTGGAACGAGAATTACAGGAGTTAAATCAAGAGAAGGAAAAAAAATGGCAGGAAAGAGAAAGTTATTTGGCAGAAAATCAAGCTGAATTTGAAGAAAACAGACAGAAAGTTGAAGGTTTTGAAGAAGAGTTGAAGCAGGCTTATGTGAAAGCGAAAGATGATGCAATTAAAGAAGCAACCCGACAGGCAAAAGTTAAAGAAGATTTATTTGCCAAAGAGTGGGAAGGAATGAAGAATGGTTATGAGTTAAAGATTGAATCTTTAGAAGAAACAATTGAGCGACAAACTGAACAAATTAACGATATTTCCACTCAGTTACAAGCGGGAATGAAGCAAGCACAAGATTTAGCGATGAGAGCTTTTGCTAGTTCTAATAATGGCGCTCAAGCTAAGTAGTTGTTGTTGAAAGGAAGAAGGAAGAAGGGAGAAGGAAGAAGGAAGAAGGAAGAAGAAAAAATCTTACGCTGTAAGCATTCAGTTGTCAGCCATCAGCTATCAGCTATTGTACTTTTAGTTTAGGATAATACCTTTATTAACTGTCTTACTAAAAAAGTTACCTCCCTTGTCCTTAAAGTCAGTTGTTAATTTAAACACTGTCCTTTAAGCAGAGAATATTGTTGCTGATAGCTAACAGCTAGTAGCTGAATCCTTACCTTACGCTTTCTGAGTTTTAACCTTTTCTTCGACTGTGATAAAAGCTATAAACTACATTCATCATATAGCCATTCAGCAACCCTAAAATTTGTCTACTCTATCTAGTAGCTCGTAAGCATTTAGCTATCAGCTAAAAATCTAAGGGTTTAAGTCCTCCACTATATTTGAAAGTAATAATTAAGTTATCAGCAATTAGTAATGAATAATTACTTCTTAGGTTTTGTCCAGGGACGCATGGCAGTAACTTTTTATTCTTTTTCAATCTCAAAGGTTGCTTTTACACAGACCCAAAATTAATAGCTGATAGCTAATACCTGACGGCTGTTTGCTTACATTTGAAAAAGCCTGTGGTGCGTTTTTATCGGGGTTTAAATCCCTCATTTCCGGTTAAACAGTTATAGAATGGTTAAGTCTTTAGAATTCAGAATTCAGGAGAAGAAAGAATTAAAAAGATGAGTGTAGTTATGGCAATTAGAGAATTTTTTTATGTTCAATTAAGTGGATTTGATATGACTGCTGACTGCTGACTGCTATTTCAATTGGTATAAATATTTAGGTGGTATTTATACCAAATTTTTCCACCTATATTCCAGCTCAAATCAATCGAATAATTTCAAGTTTAACAGGAGAAAACACATGGCTAAAAGAGTTAATTATAAAAATACTAAGGCTGAAATTTTAGAAGCTTTTGCAGAACTAAAAAAAGAAAAGTCTGCCCTAGAAGCAGAAATAGATCAGCTAAGTCAGGAAAGTAAAACTACAGGTAAAACCTCTGTAGATTCAATATCAAAAAAACCAGAAAAAGAAGTTGCAAAATTTATGAACTTAAATCAAACTTGTAACAAACCAAGTATGCAGTACACAATTGAAAATTTGTTGATGGTGCAAAATGGCTTTGGTGGAGCTATCAGCGAATTATCAGAAAAACTTACTTCAGAAGCAACTAAATTAGAAGAAGTTCGACAGCAAGTGACAGAAGAAATTCAACAATTAAACAATTTGCATAGTTTAGAAAATATCGAGGAAAATACTTTAGATGATTTGATTCAACAGTATGAACAAAGCGCCAAAGAATTCGAGACAGAATTTAGCGATCGCCAGGAAGAATTACAACAAGAAATAGAGTCAAGTAAACAAACTTGGTCAAAGGAACAACAGGAATATCAACGCACAATAAAAGAACGAAATGAACAGCAGAATAAAACTCGCCAACGAGATGAAGAAACTTATAAATATGACTTGAATTTGCAACACAATCTAGATATTGACCAGTATGAACAAAACAAGAAAAATTTGTATAAGGAGTTAGAAGAATTTCAACAGCAACAAGAGAAAATATGGTCTGAAAGAGAGCAGTCTATTTCTGAACGGGAAAAAGAATTTGCACAGGTAAAAACTGAGGTAGAAAACTTTAAAAAAGAACTAGAGTCTAATATTAATAACGGTAAGGAAAATGGGCGAAATATTGGTACTTACCAGGCGAAAGTTAAATCTGATTTATTGGCAAAAGAAGTAGAAGGAGAAAAGCAATTTTATGAACTACGGATTCAATCTTTACAACAGACAATTCAAAATCAAGAGCAACGAATTAAAAATTTATCTGCACAATTAGATTCCACCTTGACACAGGTTCAAGATTTAGCAGTGAAAGCTATTGAAGGTGCATCAAATTCTCGTTCATTTCAAGCGATGAAAGAAATTGTTCTAGAACAAAAGAATCAACAAAAGAAAAGTTAATTTTTGACGATCG
>NZ_JAAHGK010000511.1:0-4938 GCF_010672505.1 Okeania sp. SIO2B9
TGTTGAGCTGTTCCATAACCCTGTACACCAAAATTCATTACCTCAACTTTCCGGTCTTTTAATACAGGACACTGTTGTAATCTTTGCTCTATAATTGCACCATAAGTATCCTCCAATTTGACATGAAGTGCTTCTGTAAAAGAATCTCCCAATAAAGCAATTCTTAATCCATTTTCAGGTTGAGTTTTACTACGTTCATAATCACGAAACCCTCCACTATTCATTTTTAATTCTGAAGGTATACCTTCTCCTTGCCAAAATGCTGTGGCATTAGGATTTCCTGCCCAACCTCGATTTGGATCTTTTGCTGTATATAAAAGTTCTTGATTAGAGTCTTCTCTTGGTGGTGGTGGAGTTTCTATTTTTGCTATTCTTAGACCTATTTCTGCCACTGTTACAGCAAATATTAATGTGCTGACTGTTAATCCTAAATTGATGGCTAAATTCTGAAGTTTTTTCATTATATTTAGGTTAGTTGAGCAAGAGATTATTCTTAGTTTTAGTATTGACAATAAGTTAAGTTAAAAACCAAGTTATATATAGTACCTGAAAGTATAAACAATTGGGGTAATTTTCTAATTTATGGAGATACAGTAGAGAAACTTTTTTCACTCATATCAAATTTTAATAATTAGTTATTTTAGGTCATTGCGACTAGAACGGAGTGGAAGGAAGCAATCTTGAAAGTCCCTGAGATTACTTCCTATCGTCCCAATGACCACTTTTCAACGGGATTATATCTACATATATTACATATATATAGAAAGCATTTGCTATCTTTGCCCGCGTAAAAATTTTTGAGTTACGAGTCGGGAGTGGAATAGAGGCAATACAAGAAAAAGATTGAAAAATACTCCCTTACTCCCCTACTTTTAAGATTAGAATCAGATTTTTCCCATCATTAAATCTTTCCATCTATCTCTCCTAGGGTGGAAAATCACAAACATTTTCATTTTATGAAGCTCATAAAAAAATCGGCGGCTCAAAGGATTTTCGGTTCCATACTCACAATTTTTGTGATATTATAAATGTTATTAGGGTTTGTTCGTACCTACGCATGACTTTTTATTCAACCAAAATTCCTGACTGAGGCACAATCAAATATTTAGGCATTTTGTGAAGCTCATAGAAATGCTTGTTTTTCTCATCATCAAATCTTTCCTTCCATCTCTCCTAGGGTGGAAAATCACAAGCATTTTCATTTTATGAAGCTCATAAAAAAATCGGCGGCTCAAAGGATTTTCGGTTCCACCCTCACAATTTTTGTGATATTATAAATGTTATTAGGGGTTGTTCGTACCTACGCATGACTTTTTATTCAACTAAAATTCCTGACTGAGACACAATCAAATATTCAGGCTTTTTTCCCAGGAGAAATACTAGAAATATTGTCATTTTGTGAAGCTCATAGAAATGCTTGTTTTTCCCATCATCAAATCTTTACCTTCTATCTCTCCTCAGTAGAAAACCACAAACAGTTTCATTTTATGAAGCTCATGAAAAAATCGGCGGCTCAAAGGATTTTCGGTTCCACCCTCACAATTTTTGTGATATTATAAATGTTATTGGGGTTTGTTCGTACCTACGCATGACTTTTTATTCAACTAAAAATAGTATATTTGTCTGAGCGATCGCGAATTTTGTACAAAAGTCGTCATTGCGACAATAGGAAGCAATCTCGCACCACCCCTAAAATTGCTTCCTTCCACTTCGTTTCAGTGGCAATAAAGTAACTAATCATCATGAATTTGATATAAAATTCTGACTTCTAACTCCTAACTCCTGACTCCTAACCGCCATATTTCTCGCACAAATAATTTCCCATTATTTCCCCTACCAATTTATGACCTTCTACATTCCAATGACCTCCACAGGGAAGTGCATTATCAAAACCATGTAAACACTTACCTGTTTTTTTAGCCTCATCCCAAATAGGTCCAGCTAAATTATAAACTGGTATATTTTCCTCTTTCCCAAAATTTTTTAGTCTAATATCTGGGTAAAATAAATTTGACACATTTAAAATTTTTTTCAAGTTATCGCGCTCTTGAACATCGGGAAGTACTTGAGAAGAATGACTAACTGTTATCAGCATAAAATCTGCCTTTTTTTCATATACTTCATCTCGCATTAACTTAATTAAACCCTCAGTTACATCCCAAGCTTCTTCCCAATCAGAATTGGGTTTTGGTTCTTTATAAAAATCTATATTAATTGCATTGTAATCCCGATTATACTGACGGCGTTTAGCATCAAGATCTACCTTTCTAATTAACTGTAGAATTCGAGAATTTTTTATCAACCAATATGGCAAGAAATCTACAATAGAAAAAGCATAACGATTTCTCTGCCAAAACTTCAAATTTCGGAATGACATATCTGCCACAAGTTGCCCATCTTGGTAAACAAAATAAGGGCGTAAATGGTCATGTTCTAGACCGCGATAATTGTTACTAAGATCGTTACCTGGATAAAAAGCCAATATGACTAAATCTGGTTGATAATCCCAAACACGATCCCTTAAAGTCA
This sequence comes from Okeania sp. SIO2B9, assembly GCF_010672505.1. NCBI lineage: Bacteria > Bacillati > Cyanobacteriota > Cyanophyceae > Oscillatoriales > Microcoleaceae > Okeania > Okeania sp. SIO2B9. The sequence goes on from NZ_JAAHGK010000511.1 coordinate 2,530, forward strand.
TTAATTGTTGTGCTGTTCCATAACCATTTACCCCAAAATTTATTACTTCTACTTTTCGGTTTTTCAACACAGGGCATTGTTGTAGTTTTTCTGCCATTATTGCACCATAAGTATCTTCTAATTTGACATTAAGTGCTTCTGTAAAAGAATCTCCCAATAAAGCAATTCTCAATCCATTTTCTGGTTTATTTTTACTCCGTTCATAATCGCGAAATCCTGCACTATTCATTATTATTTCAGAAGGGATACCCTCTTCCTGCCAAAATCCTTTGCCATTAGGTTTTCCTGCCCAACCTCTGTACATATCTTTGAAAGTATGGAGAGGATTTTGATCTCCATCTATTTTTATCGTTGGATGCTCAATTCCTGCTATTCTTAATCCTATTTCACTTACTGTCAGAGTAAATATTAATGTACCCAATGTTAATCCTAAATTGATGGCTAAATTCTTGAGTTTTTTCATTAAATTGGAGGTTTATTTTTTAATAAAAAGTCTTTTGATAAGGGTAGGAGTCAGAATTAAAAATTCAGGAGAATTATACAGAAGAAAGGAGGAAGAATTTTTCTTTGATTTTTCTGCCCTTATTTGCCCAAAATACTAACTTTCTTCCCTACTCCCCTACTTCCACACTTCCCACACTCTCCTATATAGCAGTCGAAGCAAAAGTTAGGACATTTTAAATGCTCAAACCTAGACAGGAATTACTTTTAACTTTTGACTTTTGACTTTTAACTTGCGCGTAGCGCTATAACCTTTTACATAAATTTTCAGCAATAATTTCTCCTGCTAATTTATGCCCTGTAGCATTCCAATGTCCCGTACACATTGTCGTATTTTTAAACCCATGAACACAAACCGGATTTTCCCGAACATAATCATCAAAAGGTTCGACTAAATCAATCACAGAAAAATTATAAGTTTCTCCTAAATTTTGCAGTCTTTTTGTTGGATATGACCAGTCTTGAATATTCATAATTTTCATATACCCTTCTCGCCATTCTTGATTTGGATGAACTCGCATCGGAGTCATCACTTTAGCTACTTTAAATTCTGCACCTTTTTCTTGTACTTCTTTTGCCATGATTCCTATTAGTTCATCAGTAATTTTCCAAGCTTCTTGCCAAGCAGAATTTGGCGGTTCTCTAAAATTATTAGCTTGTAAATTTTCAAAATGTCTGGCAGCATTTCTCTTCTTTTGATCTGCCTCTACTTTTTTGATAATTTGTAAAATTCTGACATTATTTACTAGCCAAGTTGGTAATTTATCGACTGTAGTAATCATGTAGCGGTTTGCTTGACTAATAGTTAGTTCTCTAAAAGATAAATCTAATTCTAACTTCCCATTTTCATAAACAAAAAAAGGTCGATAATGATTATTTTCTAACTGTCGAGAATTATCAGTAACATCATTGCCAATAAAAAAAGCTAAAAGCACAATATCCGGCTGAAAATCCCATACTTTTTCTCGGAGAGTTAATAATTGTTGGGCAGTTCCATAACCATCCACTCCAAAATTAATTACCTCTACTTTTTGACTTTCTAAATTAGTACATTTTCCCAATTCCTTCTGCATTACTGCCACAAAAGTTTGCTGATAAGAAACCTGCACTGCTGAAGTAAAAGAATCCCCAAGTACAGCAATTCTTAGAGTATTTTCTGGTTTTGCTTTAGTAATTTCCGGTCCTCTAAGACCATGACTATTAAACTCTAAATAAGCCTTTCCTTCGCTCGTCCACCAACCAGAAACATTACCTCTATATTCCCAACCTCTAACCGGATGAGGAATAGTATGAAATGTAGGATAAAATTCTGCATGGGTACTTTCCGACATTTTTTTTAAACCCTCCAAACCAGCAATTCTTGCTCCTACTTCAGCGATCGCTATCCCAACAAATAAACTGGCGAAAATCATACCTAAATTTACCACCAAAGTTTTTAGTTTAATCATCCTCTCAGCTATAATTTTTTTGTATTTTGATCCTGTAGATTGGGTTGAGGAAAATTAGCAGAGTTTATCCTGGGGATAAACCCAACTTTTCAGTTATCAGTTATCAGTTAACAGTTATTAGTACCTGTAACTAAAACCTTCTGCTAGAAATGTAAAGTTAACTAGCTATTAGCTTTTACCATTTCCATACCGGAATGCTCCGCAAACAGCTAGCCTCTTGCAGAGGAACTCCGTTAACAGCTTTTAGAAGCTCTGGTTTAAATCCCCAGTTTCTATAAACCGAAAGGTGCGTGGAAGAGTAACAGTCCCCTTCTAAACGTTTACTGCTGACTGATGACTGCTGACCGCTGACCGCTTTTTTAAACGTCAAATTAAAACAAAGTATAAATAAACGGTGCAATTACAGAAGATTGACTCAGAACAATCAAAGCTCCTAACAAAACTAAAGTAATAATCAAAG
>NZ_JAAHGK010000512.1:0-4932 GCF_010672505.1 Okeania sp. SIO2B9
TGATACTAGCGCAAACCACTACTGTGATAATAATAATCTTGAAATATTTGAGCCACCGCTTCTTGCTCATGGCTATTATCAAATAACTACTATTATATTTACCTATACTATGCTACTACTTACATCACTAATTATTTCTGGCTGCATCAATTCGTCGGACATTTCGACTACAGCACGGATAACAGGTTTCATTAATTGTTCATCCATATTATCAAAATCTTCATAACGACGGCGTTTGGCACGATTAGCTACTTGTACCACAACACGATAACGATTAGATGCAGCTCTAATCAGCTCTTCAGACCTACGACTTAGTTCTGCGGAATCAATACTAGATTGCTTTTCTATGTGCATAAATTTTATTAGCCTGTATAGTTTAATCGGTCATCTCTTATGAGTTCAGTCATCAGTTAACATTTTTAACAGGTTTGTTTAAGACCACTAATATATTTTGAAAAGCGCGTGATAGTTTTTGATGGCCACTTGTTAATAAGCCATTATATACCTGAGTAACTGTTTGCTGTTAACCTATTCAAGATTGGTAAGTCTTTAAACCATATTAATAGACTCTTAGTCAACTACGATGAGTCACATTTGGAGTAAAAAACTTACATTACAGTAGCATTTTTTCTGTAATAAGTAAAGATGATTAACTGTCTAATATATATTTTTTGTTCTCTGTTCTCGAAATTAGGTGGTCAATGCTAATATTTTTAGTTAAAATTCAATCAATATTAATAAATTTATACTAATATTATCAATTTTTATTGCTTATGTTATTAGCTACTCCTTCGACTGTAAAGCGCTTTTCTCAGACTCATCATCATCCCCTAAAAATAGTTGCTTTGGGAGACAGTTTAGTTTATGGTTTTGGTGATTATGAAGGTGGTGGATGGGTAGAGAGATTACGACGGCAGTGGATGTTGCCAGACAGTCCTGGTCATGTGCTGTATAATCTTGGAGTCCGAGGAAACCGTGTTTTACAAGTAGAACAACGCCTGGAACATGAGTTTCGCCATCGTGGAGAATTAAGAAATCGTCAACCAGATATTATTATTCTTTCGGTTGGGGTAAATGATTCTGCTAGAGTCCAAAGACCAGATGGACGTTACTATACTGATTTTTCCAAATTTAAAACAATTTTAGATAATTTATTGGATACATCAAAACAACTTTGTCCTGTACTATTTGTGGGAATGGTTCCTGTTAATTTGGATAAAATGCCTTTTCAAGATTGTTTATATTATAGTCACGAGGATCAATTTATATATAAAGAGGCGACTCGGTTGGCTTGTTTAAAGCGAAAAATTCCTTATTTAGATGTGTTTGAAAAATGGTTAAGTAGGGGCGAAAATTGGTGGAGATTACGTCTTTGTCCAGATGGCATTCATCCTAATGTCGCAGGTTATAAAGCTCTATTACAAGATGTATTGGACTGGGAATATCTGAATTTATTAACTAGCTAAGGTTAGTTTGAAGAGAAAGGAATAATGAGGTTTACTCGCCAGATCCTATTAACTAAGTGAGGAAGCAGGAAATTATGTAAGCATTTCCTACGGAATGCTGGGCAAGCAGCTACCTCGCTATTAGTTATTCCTAGGTCATGCTTACTTGACTAAATCAATATTGATTAGCTTTTTTTACTTGTTTATGGCTTTGTTGCACAAAAGATGATGTTTAGGGTAAAAATAAAGAAGTTAAGATGGTACACAAAATACAGTCAGTAGGTATGAGTAAATCTAAGTCCTTGTATCGGCTCAAAAACTGGTCTGAGTATGATGCATCCTTAAAACAGCGAGGGAGTTTCACTTTTTGGCTGACTCCGGAGGTGATTCCGGAGTGGCTTAATCAGAAAAAAACTGGACCTAGGGGAGCATCTAATAACTACAGTGACACGGCCATTGAATTTATGGTGACTATACAATCCTGGTTTAGTCTGGCTGGACGACAGACGCTGATGTTTTGTGGAACCTATATTTGAATTGATGGACTTAGATTTACCAGCTACCTTTCCATAGCACCGTATCCCGTCGCTGACAAAAACTGAATGTTCAACTGCCAGTTATACCAACGCTCTGAAGCTATTGATCTGGTAGTAGACTCTACAGGGGTGAAAGTTTATGGAGAAGGTGAATGGAAAACAAGAGTTCATGGTAGTGGTAAACGGCGTACATGGGGTAAACTACATCTGGGAGTAAATTAAGCGACTGGGGAGATAGTGAGTGGGGTAGTGAGTACCAATGATGTGAGTGATGACCAAATATTTTCTGACCTATTAGATGGAGTAGATGGGGAAATAGCCCAAGTATCAGGAGACGGAGCCTATGATAACTATAAGTGTTATGAGAAAGCTAGGCAACCAGGAGCAAAGACAACTATTCCACCCAGGAAAAATGCAGTAATAGGTCAACATGGCAACTGTAAATGTCCACCTCATCCCAGGGATGAAAACCTCAGAAGAATTAGAATTGTAGGACGCAAGAAATGGAAGGGTGAATGTGGTGATCACCGACCCTCGTTGTCGGAAACCACCATGTTCAGGCTCAAAGTTCTTTTTGGAGGCAAGTTACGAAGACGAAAATTTGACAATCAGTCAGTGGAGTTATATCATGTTCGGACGGGTCAGTTATAATAAAATTTAAGGACTCCGGGTACCGACAGTACCAAAGAAATACTGAAATTATCAATGCTTTTCTCCAATATTTTCTATGTATTCCTCCTTTCTTCCCTCCTGACTCCTGACTCCTGACTCCTGAGGACTCACAACAGTTATTTATAAGTATTCAACCGAACATGATATTATTCATACAATGTTCCATGGTCAACGTGATGATTGGCGTAGGGTAAGCCGCAGAGCTACTTTGTAGAAATCTAGTTAACTTCCAACCAAGGGAGTTTTTTGCGATGCCGGAACGGATCGCGGAGCGAATCCCTACTTTCATCCAACAAAGCCCTTGTTTATCATAAACTGACTGTTGACATCTTGCCAGGCTTAAAGGCAAGGGGATTCCTACCGATCCGAAGCTCCTCGGTGGGTTGAGGTTTTGCTGATGCAAAGCTCCGCTAACACAGGCTGCAACTTACTATACGCAAGTCTTATACTTGCCTCCGCGTCCGTTTTTTATCTCGGACTGCCCGTCCGCTACTAGTAACAAAAATATAACATATGTATTCAAAAAAAACAACTAAAAAGTCGCCCGCTTATGGGCGAGGCTTTAAACCCAATTTTTCGGTAATAGTTATCTAAAAATTTATATCCAATCATAAATCAAATATATATTATTAGCAAATTAAGCGGCGTTGCTGAGTGGTAATGATTTTGAGATTAACTTTGGGCACAAAACATCAGTTTTTCAATTTTACCTTCAGCTAATAGACATCTCCAAGAATCAAAAATAAATATCTATATCTCAAAGAAATTATCAATTCTTTACCCCTACTGCCTACAGCAAAGCTGCCTACTGCCTATGGGTGGAGTAGATGTCTAATTATCATTACATTTAAGCAACGCCACTTTTAAAGTTTGTTTCTAATACTTTATTTGTTGTAGACAATGTATGTTGAAAATCATTTATATGATGATTTATTTCAAAACTTTTTTATTCTATTACTTAGATTGATAAATTATTGGTAAGCATTCAGCCGTCAGCTATCAGCTATTGCTTTTATTACGCATTCAAAGCTGTATTAATTGAGCTAGAATTAAATCTTACTACAAAAGACCTTAAAATCTATATTCATTTAAACTCCATCCTGAAAAGGAGTGTCTTATTGCTGAGAGTTGACTGCTAATAGCTGAATACTTACAATTATTGTTTACTAAGGCGATCGCCTGTCTTCTTAATTATTCTGTTTTTCAATGATTTCCTATTTTTAGATTATTAATTTATCTCTGGCCAAATAATTAAAATTTAAAGCCTTTTATTTACAGCGGTTTTCATTTTGGTAGACCACAGTAGGGATGTTCCATGGAACGTCTCTAACATATTTTGCTTGTGACGATGTGGTTTATTGATTTGAAAAGCGCTGTAAATAAAAAATAAAGAAAAAAATTATTGTTGCCAATCCCTTCTTAAAAGAAAAAGTAATGATTAATTAGGGTTTGCTGAAAAAGTATGAGTGGTAGGGGTAGGAGACAGGAGACAGGAGACAGGAGACAGGAGAAATTGGAATTTATAGGAGGTAGGAGCGGGCGTTTTGTAAGAATGATTTTTCTGCCCAACTATGCGCCTAAAATACGCTCCATGCATGAGCATAAAGAGGTGAAAAATTTGCACTGCAATTCGACTCCAAAAATTCTTTAGTCTTTATATGTCAATGCTTTTAGATTTAATCAGCAAGCCCTAATTACTCCTACTAAAAATAGATTTCCTGTGGCATCTTGATGAAGAGTTCTTTTCGTAGCAACTATGTGAGTAATTCCACGGTAATCTGTACAATATTCTTCATTTTCTTGCTGTTGATTAGTTTGAAATACTAACTCATCTTGTTACCAAAATATATTAGCTTCATTTTGAGCAAATAATTCGTAATCTGTTTTGATGAGTATATCGTCTACAGAATAACCGAGAAATTTACCATAAGCTTCATTCAAAACAATGCGACGATGATATTTATCCTTGACAAATATAGGGTCAGGAATTGCATTAATAACTGACTGTAGAAATCACATCTTAACTACATTAAGTCGGAACATTTTATTAGTGTCTAGATTCACGGCAAAAGGTAAATCTTTGTCATCATTAAATATAAATATAAATATAGGTCAAAAAACTCCATAGGTTGAGCACACTAAATATTTCAGTATAGAGACTAATTAAGACTTCTGAATCATGATCATTAAGACCAACTATTGTGGTACATATTTAATAAATCATCAAGTATATGATGTGGCTAATGTTGTCGCTCCTTCTCTTGTCACCCACACAAAGG
>NZ_JAAHGK010000513.1:0-4932 GCF_010672505.1 Okeania sp. SIO2B9
TAACGATTCATTCTGACTCCTGACTCCTGACTCCTGACTCCTAATAAATAGCCTAGCTATTTTTAGCCAACATTTATTCAATTAGTATTAGACTTGTTGGCGTTGGTAATTTGAGGTATGATGTCTTGTCCGGATAAGAGAGCAAACAAAAAACTTTCTCCTTCTATTCCTCTTTATTCTTCTTTCTTTCCTCCTGACTCCTGACTCCTGACTCCTAAATAATTAAGATTAATATCATACATGCCCTTCACCAACGCCACATTTTTTAAAAAAAATTAATGCTTTGTATAATACTTAGCAACACTTCTCAGAAACCTGAGCTATACTAAAAATATAAACAATATAAAACTCAATTTTTACTCTATGAAAATAGGGAGAAATATCTATGGAAAAAGTCTTAGAATCAATTAATTTAGATTACGCTTTTATGTTTACCTACAAAAAGGTAAACTCAATTAGTATGGAAGGTTTTGAAGAGTTTTTTGCTGACCTTCCTGTCGATCCATACATAAAAGGTAACTATCGTTATAGAAGACTTTCTCGTTTTATTATTTCAGGGGAAGAGGTAATAAAACAGCCTCATGGTTATCTTTTCCAAAGCAAAAATTATAATCCTTTAGCTGGAGATATTAAAAGGGAATATGCTGAAATAGACGACAGACTTATCGCCTTAGATAACTTTAAAAAAATGATATTAGCCTTCTGTGATTCCTGCAAAATACATCCAGAAGCAGAAATAGGAGTACATCAAATTAGAACGATTTGTTCCCCTAAGAATTCAGGTAATCCAGCACCAGAAGGTATCCACAGAGACGGAACAGATTTTATTGGCATATTTGCAGTAAATAGACATAATATTCAAGGCGGTGCAACTCATCTTTATACTGCTAGAAAAGAAAAGCCAGTATTTAGTAAAATTCTCAATCCTGGGGATTTATTATTGGTAAATGACCATGAATTTTTCCACTTTACAACTCCGATTAAACCTGTAACTGAAGAAGTAGGATATCGAGATGTATTTGTTCTGACTTCTCCAAGTTTGATTCATTGAAGAAGAGAGAAATAACGACTAAAGATAGAGATTTTTACTTTTGATAAGTTGTCTGTAGACTTGTTGCTAGATAAGAGGAAATTAAACTTATTATTTTTCAGAATTACCTTTTCCTGAATTGGAGGGGAATTAGGAAAAAATAAATCTCACTGTTTCACTCCTCCACTATTAAATTTAATACCCCACCCTTACCTGCTATACATCAATTAGAATGCAGATTTAACTCTAACTCAATAATTGCTAAAACTCCCGAATCACCTTCTTGAAAAAAAGGAGATTAATATCAAATTCATATAAAGTTGCATAGAATAATATTTGAATTAGAGTTGACTGTAAATATAGATCAACAAGACAAGTGAATAAATTTCATAATTTTGTGCAGTCTCACATATAATTGGCATAAACTAAACATTATTTTGATATAGCAATCAAAAATCTTTTGTAAAAAATCTAAGGATATATAAAAACTCTGAAACTTTTACTCCTGTTGCCTGTTTCCTCTTCCCTAAATTCAAAGATATTTTTACCTACAACTGAAATAGGATTGCTGTATAATTTTTAAAGATGTAAATTTTCTGATGAAATCAAATAAAAATGGAACGATACCTACAAATATTAAAATTATTTTGGGGGACAGCGATCGCTGCTGAATTAGAATACCGCTTCAATTTTGTTATAGCAGCAATCAGCAGTTTAGGGAATTTATTAGGTAGCTTATTTGGGTTATTTTTATTTTATAGAACAGGCTATAAATTTGATGCTTGGAATTGGGAAGAAGCTTTAATTGTCTTAGCAATTTTTACTATTTTACAGGGTATATCTGCTATTTTTTTGACTCCAAATCTGAATCGCATTGTCACACAAGTACAAGAAGGTACTCTAGATTTTGTACTACTAAAACCTATCAGTAGTCAATTTTGGCTTTCTACTCGTACAATTTCTCCTTGGGGAATACCAGATGTAATTTTTGGTATTCTGTTATTGGAATATGCTGGTAGTAAATTAGGCTTAGGAATAGATAATTATTTGTTTAGTTTAGTACCCCTAGTCTGTGGGATAATTACTCTTTATAGTCTGTGGTTTATTTTGGGTTCAACAAGTATTTGGTTCGTCAAAATTTATAATGTGACAGAAGTCCTCAAAGGCCTATTAGAAGCAGGAAGATACCCAATGGGTGCCTATCCCAATGCTTATCGTTTCTTTTTTACTTTTCTAGTACCAGTTGCATTTTTAACAACAATTCCAACTCAAGCAATCTTAGGTAGAATTGGAGGAACTTGGATAATAGTTTCTTTTATTTTGGCAAGTGGGTTATTATTTGCTTCTATTGGATTTTGGCGGCTGGCTTTGCGCTACTATACAAGTGCTTCTAGTTAATAAGTAGGTGGGCAAAATTATTTGTATATTTATACTGAGATATATATACTGAGATATATTTTCTGCCCCCTCTTCTTTACTTCTAAATGTTAAATTAATCTTCCACAGGTACTTAATTTAGCAATGGAACCAAATCAACTTTTAAGTGAACTTGAGGAAAGTTTAGATTCTGAATAGTTACTACAAGAAATAGAACAACAGCAACAGCAGGAAGAACAACTTTCTGAAGAAACAAAATTTTCACAGAAACCTCTGATCATCTTATTATTATCTATTCTAATGATAGAAGTAAGTATAGTTGTCTATGCTCTACAAGCTAGTCAAAGAATAGTAATTGTTTCTCCTGAAGAAAAAGATTTCAAAGAAGCTCAAAAACTAAATATTCAAGCTAAGAATATGGTTAAATATCAACCACTCCCTCCTCATCCACCGGAGGTATGGCAAGAAGCTATAGATTGACTCCAAGAAATACCTCAAGATACTTTTGTTGCTGCCGAAGCAGTAGAAAGATTAGATGTCTACCATATTTGATTTCATTAGAGTTGTCGCTAAATAGAGGGAAAAAATCGCTCCAACCTAGACAGAGCAATAATTCTAAGCATTTTTAATTTCTAATATCTAGAATCCTTACAGAACAAGGTTTTTGGGGATTTTTTAAGTCATAAAGCGACAAGTCTATTATAGAAAGGTAGCACAGTCAAACTTTTTTATAGCGGTTTTCATTAACATAGAATACAGCTGTCATATCTGTAACTTATTAAACTTAAAACATACTTATATTTTGTCTGTAGTCTACCTTTGTGAAAATCGCTATAATTATGCTACCCAATCCTATTATTGTGATCGCGCTTGGCCTAAGGTAGAAATATACACAACGGCTTCATCTACAGGAATACCTAAAACTTCATTCACATAATCGTCAAAGAAACCACCGATACCACTAACACCTAAATTAAGATAAATAGCTGCTAAATTTAGCCTTTGCCCAAGATGGCCTGCATCTGCATGGAGGTAACGGTAAACGCGATCGCCATATTTTGCTACAGCTTTTTTGAGGTCAGCGGTATGAAATAGCACAACAGCAGCATCTCTCCCTAATTCCTGCTCCAAGCACAGAAAATGTAGCTCTTGTCGGAAATTTTTAAACCTAATTTGCCGTAACTCTTGAGCAACTGGAGCATAATAATAACAACCTTCTTCTAAACCATCTACTCCTGAAACAGCAATAAATGTTTCGATTAAACTCAGGTCAAAATAATCAGGGTTACGATCTAAGTCTTGATTAATATAATGATCGGGTTGATAAGTAAAATCTAATGCTGCTAATAGTTCCTTTAAAGCAATTGGTTCCCCTGTATATTCCCGAGTAGAGCGTCTTTTGAGAATTGTTTTTCTTAAAGCTCTTAAGTCTTTGCCCCATGAGATAGAGGGAGTGACAGTGGAGACTTTTGTACAGAATGGAAAGTTGTATTTATCTTCTGAGTATTCAGGAGTTTCTCTTGTTTTCCAGGTAGGCACTTTTGGAGAATTTGAGTTGATGTGAGCAGCTTGATGTAAATATTTTAGCAGTTCACCATCTGGAATCATAGGGTAATCTGTTTGAGTGCTAGAAGGTAAAGCACTTTCCCATTGTGAGAGATTTTGTTCAATATCTAGTAGGTCTGCCAGAGCGATAATAGCGATCGCCTGTTCTTCTTGAGTATCTAGATAAAGCATTTGATTTATTGCTTCATCGGTAAACCCACCAATTAGATGAGGTCGATAGTTGGTGAAAGCAGAAGCTAATTCAATATTACCTAGTAAATGACCTGTATCTAAAAATATTCTTCTATATGCTCGGTCTTCGTAACGCCAAGCAGAACGATAGAAAATAGTAGTTATGGCGATCGCTAATTTTGTATTTTCTAAAGCTGGATGCCAAAAACAAGCATCTTGCAATTCTGGCCAGATTCTATTATCCCAAAATCTGAGTAAGGAATGAGTTTTGGCCTGATAATTATATAGTCCGGCAGGTAATAGAGGTGTGCCACGGGAAATTAAATAAACCTCCGCAGGATACAAACCTCCAGCAGAGGGAGCAGCTCTTAAGTAATGATTTCCCATAATTGTTGCCACTTTACCAGTTAAACCATAGCTACATAAAAATAAATTAGATAGCCTTTCTCCTTCTCCTAAATCTTTTTCTTGATCAATTTGTTCTTGTAGATAGGGTTTGAGGTCAATAGTTGTCCCGACTTTATATTCTTTGAATGGTATTGGTTGTTTTTCCCAGTCTAGTTGGTTATTCTTACTTGCTATTGTTTCTGGGTCGTATTTTGTCCGTTCATGGTAGTGTTGAGCGATGGATTGTTTAACTTCTGTCATAATTCTTGTTAGGTTTTATCATTTTCTTTGTGGGTTTAATACCCCACCGTCTACACGGTGTTCAAAATTACTTGGGGTGAGAATCCCCATGTAATTTTCCTCCTGTCTCCTGTCTCCTGTCTCCTGTCTCCTTCTTCAAT
>NZ_JAAHGK010000514.1:0-4927 GCF_010672505.1 Okeania sp. SIO2B9
CCTTACGGTTTAGTCCAGTCAATGCCCGCACTGAGGCGGTCTTCTTTTAGCACCCGATTCAGATCTAACATTGTCCCATCTCAAACACCCTATTAACTTTACTTTACCTTATAAAGCGACAAGTCTATTATGTCCACTGAGCTTGGAATAATATCATGTCTGTTGCCCTGTGTTTGCGTAAAAACTCAAGAGATATAGCAACCGACTTGTTGGTGTTTTACAATTAGTGCGAGCATCTTGCTCGCGTCGTAAATCATCATAATTACCCGATGTTCTAACTATAGTAGCGACTGATATATCTACCCTAAATTTGTCGTAAATCATCATAATTAGGGTTTGCGGAATAAAGTATTCTGGTAGGAGTCAGAAGTAAGGAAAAATGGGGAATTTAGATGAGGTAGGAGTAAGAATTGTCCCTCAATTTCCCTCTTTTCAGAAGCTCTCTACTATGCAATATCTATACTACCGAATTGGAAATAGCTTGACGTTGAGCTACAAATAACTCTTGAATTCCTGCTTCTGCTAAATCTAGAATTTGATTAAGTTGAGTACGACTAAAGCTACCTGTTTCTGCCGTTCCCTGAACTTCAATTAAAGCAGGTTTATCATTCATCACCACATTAAAATCAATTTCTGCCGCTACATCTTCAGTGTAATTCAAATCCAAAAATTCTTTCCCCTCCAATAACCCTACTGACACAGCAGCAACCTGATGCAAAATAGGCGATCGCTCCAACTCTCCTTGCTGCATCAACTTATTAATAGCATTCGCCACTGCTACAAACCCCCCAGTAATAGAAGTAGTACGAGTACCCGCATCTGCTTGCAAAACATCAGCATCTACAATAATAGTGCGTTCCCCTAATAAATTCATATCCAGAGATGCTCTCAAACTACGTCCGATCAACCTTTGAATTTCTTGAGTGCGTCCAGAAAGTTTCATAAATTCTCTTTGTTGGCGTTGGGGAGTTGCACCAGGTAACATTCTATATTCAGCAGTTAACCAACCTTGTCCCGTGTCTGCCAAAAACTTAGGTACTCCTGGTTGGATAGTGACAGTGCAAAGTACCTTTGTCTCGCCACACTTAGTTAAAACAGAACTGGTAGCAAATTTAGTATAATCTAATTCAAAACTGACAGGACGCAATTGCTCTGGTTGTCTGCCATCAGGACGTTGCCAAGACATAGATATCTATAAAATTGATTAATTAATAAACTACTGAGAATTACTGAAAAATTCAGGTATAAAGCCTCTCAATTCATCCAATCCTCTTAATTTTATCAGAAGAGGTAATTCTAAATTCTAAATTCTAAATTCTAAATTCTAAATTCTAAATTCTAAATTCTTGAAATTGTTGTAATATTTGTTGTTGAACTTGGGTAATTTGTTGTTCCCCATCAATAGTGAGTAATCTTTGACGATATTCATAATATTCCAAAATAGGAATAGTACGCTCATAGAATAACTCTACCCGACGTCGCACAATTTCTGGGTCATCATCAGCACGCGATCGCTGTAGACATCGATTCATCAGTATCTTCTCAGATACCTGTAAATAAATTGCCCAGTTTAGCTTTTGCCCTAAATCATCTAATAAAAAATTTAGTTCTTCCGCCTGAAAAGCAGTTCTCGGATAACCATCAATTAACCAACCCTGGCTAACATCAGACTGTAAAAGTCGTTGACGAACAAACTGGATCATTGTTTGGTCTGGTACTAACTCCCCCTTTTCTACATAAAGCTGCGCCATCTGGCCTAATGTTGTTTGAGTAGCGATCGCTTCTCTAAGTAAATCGCCAATAGAAATTAAAGGAATCTGTAAATGATTACATAACCATTGTGCTTGAGTTCCTTTCCCAGCACCTGGACCACCTAAAATTATCAGTCTCACAGTCCCTCAACTTGATTAGTCACAATACAATACTTGATTATTTTATATATCTATATAGATAGCAGCATTAACAGGACTTACACAAAAAGTGGAATTATATACAATTTGTAGAGGTTAACTGCCGTCACCCCCTACTAGATATGGTGGTTATGCGTAAGTCCTGATTAATTGATTTATCAAAAACTCAGATATATATAATAGCAATCAGGAATCAGTTGTGAGAATTTGACTGTTCCTTATAATGTCCATGTGCTTTTTTCTTCTTCCCTGTTCCCTGTTCCCTGCTCCCTGTTCCCTGTTCCCTGTTCCCTGTTCCCTGTTCCCTGTTCCCTGTTCCCTAAAAGTTTCCAATATCTCACAACCTAAATCATATTGCTATAGAACCCATTTGGTATTTTTAGTCATAATTCATCATTAACAGGACTTATGCATAACCACCACCTATGGTAGGAGTATACGGCCGTTAACCCCTACAAATGGTGTATAACTTCTTTTTTGCATAAGTCCTGATTAAGTGTTTTGGTAGTCCTAACATAGTCAGGATAGAGAATCTCAGAACTATCCGTTGACTCTTGTGTTCCCTATTACCTATTTATTTGAATTGGACATACATATAGTGTTAAATTTATAGTATAATCAAAAAAAGCACTATATATTGTAAAACAAGTATTGTCCTTGGGCAATGTTTCAGTCCAGCTTACAAACTGGAAAAATTCAGTATATTACCAAAAATAGATTTCTCAATTTTAATTTTCATAATGGTTGCACAACTACAAACCCCTTCTATAAATATTCCTAGCGATCTACCATACACTGTTCCAGGTCTGGTGCAAGTATTCACAAGTGGTCAGCGCAATTTCTTTACTGATGTTATGGCTCAAGCTTTGAGGATAGCTGGCCAAGGAACTCCTGTGTTGATTGTACAGTTTCTCAAAGGAGGAATTAACCAGGGACATGATCATCCAATGCAACTAGGACAAAATCTGGATTGGCTTCGTTGTGGTCTTCGTGGTTGTATTGATACGCCGGATATAGATGAAAGTCAGAAAAATTCATTACTGGACTTGTGGGTCTATACTCAAAAGGTTGTAGATGAAGGAAAGTATGAGTTAGTAGTTCTTGATGAATTAAGCGTAGCTATTAATTTTGCCTTAATTCCAGACATTGAAGTAATAGAGTTTCTAGAAAAACGTCCTGTTCATGTAGATGTAATTTTGACAGGCCCAGATATGCCAGAGGCAATTTTGGACATGGCAGACCAAATTACTAAAATTCGTCGCAGTCACAGGCCATAAGAAAGAAAGTTTTAATCAGGGTCTGCTGAAAAAATTGGTTAGTGGGGGTAGGACACGGGGACGGGTCGATTTGTGGGGAACAGGCAATGGTTTCGGTCATTTTATGTTAAGAAATTTTCTTGAATTTCAGCATAAAATTTCAGTAAATTGATGCTAATAAGAGCCAATAACTAGGAGATAAGTTAAATATAAAAAGCTCCATTACCGTAAGCTATCCTGACTTTTAGCAATATTGCAGCAAGCTCTAATTATCTAGGAGAGAGAAAAGGGAAGAGGTTTTGCTTTCCAAATTCTCTCTTTACCAAGATTAAAATATTAGAATTACTGCCTAATCCTTTTTTAAACCATTTATCGTACATTTTTCCTACATTTTCTTGAGAGTAGGCAGTAGGGAGTAGGGTTTATAGGAATAATATATCTTCACGGTTGTGCCTAGAATTTTTAAAAATATGATTGAAGTTTACTTATTAGTTAATAACTGAAATTTTGAGGCAGTACAGCATTAATGTTTATGAATTAGTATAAGTTGATGCTTGTAGAGAAATAATTTTTGTTGTTGTAAAAAATTATCTTTGTGAAAAAATCTTCCAGCTATGATTTTCTTCTAAATTCTGTCTCCTGACTCCTGACTCCTGACTTCTTCTTAGGAGAAGATAAATGATTACTTCGGTGGGAAGGATATTTCTGTTACTATCGTTACAGTAAAATGAAAAAGTTTAGTTATTGAGCATGAAACAAATATTTTTGGCAGTGCTGACTGTCGCTACACTCCTATCTAGAACCATCACCTGCAAGGTCCAATCAACTTAACGATCTTTACAACAGTTGCTACGGAGGAAATACTGGGAGTTGTGAGAGATGAGGTAGGCTTTGCAGACAAGGAAATGCGCGAGCTTGCGACTTAGTTAATACTGTGACTAGAGCGGGTATTCGTCAGATTAGCTATTATTGCCAACAGCGAAATAATAATCGGGCCTGTAATTTTTTGCGCCAGGTTAATCAAGCAGGTGGTCTTAGCAACTTAGCTCGTTTGTGCAGTCAGGGCGATGGCGGAGCTTGCAATGCTCTGAGGGTTATTAATTGCTATGCGGCAGAAAATTTCACACGTGGCAGACGTAAGTGTGGCTGACTCAATTAGCGGGGACTTTCGATTTGTCTGTTTGGCCTGGTTAATTTTCAAGCAAGGAGAAATATGTCAGGCAATCGCTAATTTTGGATTTTTTAACAGGGTGCGTTAGATGGGAGTAGGGGAGTAGGGGAGCAGGGGAATAGGGGAGATAAAGACACCTAGAAAAAAAATCTATTGCACAGTTTTAGCTGCGTCAGTCTACTAGATTTATATTCCTTGTACAAATAGTCTCTAAGACTTGACAACATTTATCAAATGATGAAGTAAATTAATATTGGACAACTAAAGAATTGATGGGGATTTATACTATAGGGTATCAAATATAGTTAAATTAAATTATGCGAATATTACAGATAGTACCATCTATTTCTCTTGTTTATGGTGGTCCTAGTCAAATGGTATTAGGACTTTCTACTGCTCTTGCTGCTCAAAATATAGATGTTACTATTCTCACTACAGATTCTAATGGAGATATAGGTCAACCACCTTTAGATGTTCCTCTTGATAAACCTGTTAGACAAAATGGTTATCAAATTCGTTATTTTCGTTGTTCTCCATTCCGTCGTTATAAATTTTCTCTGAAGTTATTACAATGGTTAAATCAACACGCT
>NZ_JAAHGK010000515.1:0-4926 GCF_010672505.1 Okeania sp. SIO2B9
AAATCACTTTTTTTTAGTGGTCACTTTTTGGGGCTGGCCTCTCCGATGCGATCGCACCTCTGAGTATTCTATCTCAGGAAGAGGGCATTGCTCCTACTGGTCACTTATTTCTGCCATCCTGCACTAGCTTTGAAGGCATTTTCACTGTGAAAAATATCAAAGTACCGATATCCAATCAACCAAGAGAGGGAATACGCACTCCTGTGAGAGAATAAAGAATGAATAAAAATTATAGATTAGTCTTGAATTGCACCTCACGCTTCCTGAAATTTGCTGTAAGTCTACCGACTTATCTTCAAAAACTTTCTATAGGTATTTACATACATAACAAAGAAAAAGAATGGGTTGGTTATACCATTTCTCCATCAAGTTGCACTTAATATAAAGATGAGAATAGTCAGTGTAATAAAGTCTGAGCAACAATTATTAAGCGCATTGTTACAAAGAAATGGTATTACGACTTATGCTGATAATAAACCTTAGACAGGGAAATATTTTTCCTACTGTTGCCTGTTCCCTGTTCCCTCCTATAGATATCTGAACAGTTTTAATTATATATTTCAACTTTTAATTTAAAAAATCAAAATTTTGTCATCAATCCCTGATAAAAAAAATAAAAAAATTCCTGAATAAACCCACCAAGTTTCAATACTTTCAGAGCTTATTCTCAATTTTGTGATATTATCAAAAATAGTATAATTTGACGTAAGCTATGACTTAATAACAAAATAAAGCTCCAAATGCCCATGATTTCGTTGTTTTTGTAGCGATCGCCCTAAATTTTTACTAGCACAGCAAACTAATTTTATCCACCTTCCTTAACCAATAATTGACAAATATATAACAATAGTGTAAAGCAGAAATATTCAAGGAGGGTTGCTCAAAATCCCCTTGACAAAAATAACTTCTGACTTCTGAGTTATGAGTTCTGACTTCGTTAACCACCCTCCTTAACCAGTAATTGACAAAAATATAACCACAGTGGTATTTAAGAAAGTTTAGACAGGCAAATCTTAACAATGTGTTACAAAATATAGGAATACAAGTTATTTAGGTCAGGGTCAATTAACTGTGAAAGTATTCCGAACACTTGAGCCTCAAAACCAGCGCAGCCTAATGATGTTGTTCATTGCAGGCTTATTATTTTGGTCAAGTATAGCCACCTTACTACCCACCTTACCTCTTTACATAAATTTTATTGGAGGAACAAAACAACAAATTGGCCTGGTAATGGGTTGCTTCGCTGTGGGACTATTACTATCACGATTTTTTCTAGGACCATTAGCTGATACAAGAAGTAGGAAGTTAGTCCTAATAGTTGGCACAAGTGTAGCGGCGATCGCCCCACTCGGTTACTTACTACTAAAGTCTTTTCCTTTATTAATGGGAGTTCGTGCTTTTCACGGTATTAGTATTGCTGGAGTTACTATTGGTTATAGTGCTTTGGTCGCTGACTTGTCTCCTCCCGGTCGTAGGGGAGAATTAATTGGTTATATGAGTTTAGCAGCTCCTATAGGTATGGGAATTGGCCCAGCGATAGGAGGTTTTTTAGCAGAGGCGAGTGGTTATGTGGCTTTATTTATCCTTTGTTCTACTCTGGGAGTTATGAGTTTATTATGTGGTTCTTTTGTCAGGGAACAAAACACTACAGTAGGAAAAAATCAAACCGATCTAAATCCTGTTTTAAATGAGTTACAGCAACAAAAATTCTGGCAAATATTAGGGAGTCGTAGAGTTTTAGTCCCTAGTTTTGTGATGTTGATGGTGGGTTTAGTATTTGGTACAACAGTTACCTTTCTACCACTTTTTATTCAAGAAAGTGGAATTTCTCTGAATGCAGGACTTTTTTATACAGTTAGAGCGATCGCTAGTTTTATCATCCGCTGTTTTACTGGACGAGCTTCAGATAGATTTGGTCGCGGCATTTTTATCAGTGGAGGTCTCGCCTGTAGTTTGTTGAGTATGTTAACGTTATGGACAGCAAATAGCAGCAACACCATTTTACTCGCAGCTATTCTCGGAGGGACTTCTAGTGGCTTGGTTCTTCCTATGATGATTACTTTAATCACAGACCGATGTCTTCCTAGTCAAAGAGGTAAATTTTTCTCTCTTTGTATTGGTGGATTTGATTTAGGTTTGGCTTTAGCTGGTCCTTGTTTTGGTCTGGTGGCAGAGCAATTTAGTTTTAGTTATAGAAGTATGTTTGCTCTAGATGCTTGTCTTGTTTGTTTAGCACTAGCTACATTTATCACCATGTCAAACAAAGATTTGCCCCATTCCATCAGATTTGCTTCTGGTCAGGGACAAGATACTTATGCTATTAATTCTTAATACGGGCCTGGAGGGATTCGAACCCCCGACCTCATGGTCCGTAGCCACGCACTCTATCCACTAAGCTACAGGCCCCCGTCATCTTTAGTTTTGGATCAAGCTTAATTAAAAAGCTTTTCTTCCGCACTAATAATAAATAATAGCACACTTGAATAAAATGACAAGAGATTTTTTTAAATTCGAGCAAAGTTTAACTCATTTGGACGAAAAGGGGGAAGCTCAAATGGTTGATGTATCTGCTAAAGTGCCTACTGTGCGTCAGGCTGAAGCTGGTGGACAAGTACGGATATCAAGAACTATTCAAGCTGGTAATGCGCCAAAAAATTTAACTCATTTGGATGAAAAGGGGGAAGCTCAAATGGTTGATGTATCTGCTAAAGTGCCTACTGTGCGTCAGGCTGAAGCTGGTGGACAAGTACGGATGTCAAGAGAAACATTTGAAACTATTCAAGCTGGTAATGCGCCAAAAGGTGATGTTTTGGGAACTGCTAAGTTGGCTGGAATTATGGCGGCCAAGCAAACGGCTCAACTGATTCCTTTGTGTCATCCTTTGCCATTACAAAAAATAAATGTTCAGTTAATTGCCGATCCACAACTACCTGGATATCAGGTTCGGGCCATGGTGAAAACTAAGGCGGAAACTGGGGTGGAGATGGAAGCTTTGACGGCAGTTTCTGTGGCTGCTTTGACTTTGTACGATATGGCTAAGGCTTTGGAAAAGTCTATTTCTATTGAGTTGATTCGTCTGTTGAGTAAGAGTGGGGGTAAGTCTGGGGATTATCAATTGAGTTAGAAGTCATGCATCGAGTGCGTAATTATCAGATATCCGTTTTCTCCGGAAAGGCTACGCCAATAGTTGGGTCAATTCAGTTAGCCTCATAAGGTCGGAACTGCGGACTTCAGTTATCGGTACCTCCTGCAATCAGGAGGCAAAAAAATTCTGCATTTTCTTTTCTCTTGGTCAATTGGGTATGGCTAGGAAACCCGGAGAAGGTAGAGTCACTCCGTTTTTTCCTATGGGAATGTTAGGCTTTCCATGTCCCGCAGCGGTTAAATGTTAATTAGGGTTTGCTGATTAAATCTAAAAGCATTGACATATAAAGGTTTTAGCATTTTTTTTGTTGAAAAAAGTCCCAGCTTTTAGGTCGCTTAGGTTCAAAAAATTAGCATTTTAGGCGCATAGTTGCGCAGAAAAATCGGCGTTGCTTAAATGTAATGATAATTAGACATCTACTCCACCCATAGGGAGTAGGGGTAAAGAATTGATAATTTCTTTGGGATATAGATATTGATTTTTGATTCTTGGAGATGTCTATTAGCTGAAGGTAAAATTGAAAAACTGATGTTTTGCGTTGATACTTAATCTAAAAATCATTACCACAACGCTGAAAAATCAAGGGACTATTCTTCCTCCTACCTCCTCTATAATTCCCATTTCTCCTGACTCAGTCCTCCTAAGCCGACTGTGTAGGGGCACCGCGGAAATTGTCCCCAGAGAGTGTATTTCAGCTAAGAACAGACGGAGCAACACGGATTTATCCTGTTGCGTAGTATCTGCTTAGAATCCCCTCGGCAAGAGCCAGGGGAGTAGTCAATATTCTTTAGCAAATAATCTCCAAATTGCTAGCTTACCTTTAGAATAATTAAAGAAACTGAACTGTAATTAAATAAATTTATAAAGTATTATGCCTCCTCGTTGGCCTCGTAAACCTGACCGTAATGACCCAGAATTCCGAAAGTTAGACGACCGAATGAATTTTGCTATTCATGTGGCTATTTTTGCTGCTAGTAATTCTGGTATGTGGTTTTTCCGTAATCTCACAGCAGCGACTTGGCCTTGGGCTATCTGGGTAACAGGTGTTTGGGTATCATTATTGTTAGTTCACGGGATTTATATTTTCGCACTGGCAGATTATTCATCTACTACTGAGGATTCTGTATAAAAGAATTTTAGTGATTCTGTAGGTAAAAAAATTAGGTTTTATTGTTGTTATGAGTAATGGTAGTACAACACAAATAATTGAAAGTTTAGCAGCAGAAATAGGGGATAAAGTTTATATTGATATTGCTGGTTGGCATCTCTATTTATCTGATGCAAAACTACATTTAACTTTGGCAGAAAAGTTTTATCCTATTCTGATTGAGGAAGTACCTTCTGAAGGTAAAGTTGTGGAAATACTGCAAAATATTCCTGTTAAGTTAGGTGCGGGTAGACAAGAAGTTTCTCTGATTAACTTGTTGCCAATGCCCTGTCAAAGTGAGCTGATAGAAGTTTTGGCAGAGTTTAGAGCTGATTTATAAATTCAATCAGGACTTACCAAATAATTAATTATTAATTAAATACCTTGGTTAAAAACCTCCCCTTTCCAGAGGAAAAAAGAAATTTTTTTCCTTTTAGTCAATCCTCTCCCTAAAAGGGAGTAGTAATATCAAATCCAGTTATACAGTAATCGCAAAATTACTTCTTCTGATAGAATTGTTAGACACGAAAATAAAGAAATAGGTTTTGGTAAATATCTCAAGGGTGGTAATGGAAAAGTCAACTTTGAAGGACATGATATTGGAGGATGGTCTTGGATTGTTATACATGGTTCT
>NZ_JAAHGK010000516.1:0-4925 GCF_010672505.1 Okeania sp. SIO2B9
TTAGAGTTATGGCTCTAATCCGATAAAGAAAGACTTTTCCGATAAAGAAAGACTTTTACTCTAGCTCAAGCTCTCAGTAAAAGATGAGAAACGTACTAAACGCAAATACATAGTCAGATAGGTAAAAGTTCCAGAATAGTTCATACTTGTCTGCTAGCAAAAATTTTGAATCTATATACTTACGTAAAAGTAAGTTATGGGAAAAAAAGGTAACTATGCGGGTTCTTCTCAATGAGGAGATCAAGGTTTGTCATCACCAGAAAGGTTAAGTAAAACTTGAATCGTCTTGAATGACGAAGATTCTGTTGAGAATGTCCCCAAAAGAGCATTGGCCTGTGAGACCCAAGAGGAGCTACAAAGCAGTTTAGTAAGGATAATAAAAATGATGTTGGCACGACTACCAGCCATAATCTGACACTTTAAACACGAGGGAAAAAAGTTCAATATTAATAAAGTAAGCCCTGCAATAAATATTTATTCAAAGCTTACTTAGAGAAATGCCCAATTTCGAAGACAAAACATAAACCATATAGGTTTGGTCACTAGCTATACTGTCTTAACATAGACAGAAAACTTCTGTAAAGTAATTTATTCTTCAATTTAAGGAGCATGAGGAACGCGACATGATCCAGACTAACAACGTAATCGAAACCAAAATTAAGCCTGAGCTAGATCCTAGCGAATTGTTTCCGCAAACCCCAGCCAGACAACCAGATAATGAGTTAGACATCTTAATCACAGAGAGAGAAGGATATACAGATACTCAGTCTGATGAGGACATTCTGAAGTCTGGTAAAGTTGCTAAGTCTCGTACTAAGACTGCGACTGCGGGCAAAAAAAAGCATTACACTGAAGATTCTATTCGCCTTTATCTACAAGAAATAGGACGAATTAGGCTATTAAGAGCTGATGAAGAAATTGAACTAGCGCGTAAAATTGCAGATTTACTGGAATTGGAGCGAATTCGAGAAGAACTAATGTATCATTTGGATCGAGAACCACAAGTTAGTGAGTGGGCAAATGCTGTAGACATGGAGTTGTTAAAGTTTAAGCGTCGCTTAATACTTGGGCGTAGAGCTAAAGAAAAGATGGTACAGTCTAACCTGCGTCTAGTGGTTTCGATCGCCAAAAAGTACATGAACCGAGGTTTGTCATTCCAAGATTTGATTCAAGAAGGTAGTTTGGGATTAATTCGAGCCGCAGAAAAATTTGACCATGAAAAGGGTTATAAATTTAGTACTTATGCAACTTGGTGGATTCGTCAAGCTATTACCAGAGCGATCGCAGACCAATCTCGTACTATTCGTCTACCAGTTCATCTGTATGAAACTATATCCCGGATTAAGAAAACTACCAAACTTCTTTCTCAAGAAATGGGTCGCAAACCCACAGAAGAGGAAATAGCAACTCACATGGAGATGACTATCGAAAAGTTGCGTTTTATTGCTAAGTCAGCTCAACTGCCAATATCTCTGGAAACTCCTATAGGTAAAGAAGAAGATTCTCGACTTGGAGATTTCATTGAGTCAGATGGGGAAACTCCTGAAGACCAAGTATCCAAAAATTTACTACGAGAAGATTTGGAAAGTGTTTTAAATAGTTTAAGTCCACGGGAAAGGGATGTATTACGCTTACGATATGGTTTGGATGATGGTCGGATGAAAACTTTGGAAGAGATTGGTCAAATATTTAATGTAACTCGCGAGCGGATTCGACAAATTGAAGCAAAAGCTCTCAGGAAGTTACGACATCCAAATCGTAATAGTATCCTCAAAGAATATATCCGCTAGAGAAGTTAGGAAGTTAGTTGGTTCTCTATTACTTAGTTTTCTGAGTTCTGTTACTACAGAAATTGTAAGTAGTAGAAGTCAGCTAGATACTATTAGTCAAAGTAGAGATACTCAATTTGTTAAGAGATCAAATATAATTGTTCCTTTTGATAGGGTGTGAAAAACTGGTAAACCCTATCAAAAGGTAATTTTTCCTAAATCATTGTTTTGTGACTAGCATTTTTGTTGAATCGCTCAAAGAGTATTGGATATTATTTTCAGCGCTAAAAGAAAAAATCTGACTATAATAGACTTGTCGCTTTATAACTTAAAAATTCCCCAAAAACCTTGTTCTGTAAGGATTGTAGTTATTGGATAGCAAAAATGCTGGGAATTATTGCTCTGTCTAGGTTAGAGTGATTTTTTCCCTTTATTTAGCGACAACTCTAATGTCTGTTTGAATAACCACTTCGGAAAAATTTAGGGGCAGGGAGGTTGCATGCAACATCTCTAGGGAGTAGAAAACAATGGAAATTTTGTTTGCGCAGCATTCCGCACCGAAAAAATATTCTCTCTCAAGAGAAGAACATTTTTATTATGGCTATTTATTATGGCTAATTAATGAGACTGGATATTAAACAGAACTAGGACGTTTCATGTTTTAAACTCTTCTGTGGTTTGATCTCAAATCCGGGGGAATTGGACATAAAAAAAATATCCAATCCTCATAACTACGCTCATCAAAGTGATTCTCTCTCCTCCTGTACGTCGCCCTACCGACAGCTACTCTAGCTGAGGACTGAGGACTGAGGACTGACTCCTAAAGACTACCAATCTATAACTGTTTAACCGGATTTGATATAAGATAGTTACTATTTTCTAATGTTCGATCTTAGTTCCCAAAACTTGCAAAAATGCTGCTAACCATTGGGGATGAGCAGGCCAGGCAGGAGCTGTAACTAAGTTACCATCAACTACTACTTGGTCTACAGCCACTTCTACATATTTACCACCTGCCCTCAAAACATCAGGACTACAAGCTGGATAAGCAGTACAACGCTTTCCTTCTAAAACGCCAGCAGCAGCTAGCACTTGTAAACCATGACAAATAGAAGCGATCGCTTTGTGATTCTCGGCAAAGTGGTGACATATTTTCAAAATTTTGTCATTGAGACGAATATATTCTGGAGCGCGACCACCAGGAATGACTAGAGCATCGTACTCAGCAGGGTCTATGTCATCGAAGGTAGCATTTAAAGTAAAGTTGTGACCTGGTTTTTCGCTATAGGTCTGGTCGCCTTCAAAGTCGTGAATAGCAGTTTTGATACTTTGACCGGAAGTTTTGTCAGGGCAAACAGCGTGTACAGTATGACCGACCATTTGTAATGCTTGAAAAGGTACCATTACTTCATAGTCTTCTACATAGTCGCCTACCAGCATCAGAATTTTTTTTGCTGCCATATTTCTAACTCCTCTTGATTATTGATTTTACTAATTACAGCTTTTTCAATTATGAATCTTAATTGTTAAATTGTGAAATAAGGTGTTCAACATTTAAGCCATATATATAATTTTTGTCAAAGGCAATAGTTCAATAATTAATAATTTAGAATTAAGAATTTAGAATTACCTCTCCTTTAAAACGGAATTGATTGACTCAAAGGAAATTTTTTATTTTTATCCCCTTAAAAGAGGAGGCTTTAAACCACAATTTTTCGGTAAAAGGGAATATAAAATCTACATGATTTTTATACGCATTAAAATTAGGACAGCTAAGAAACTTCAAAACATTACAAGTAAAAGTTTTAACTATAACTGATAATTGATATTATATCATGTCCGCTGGTAAGTAGTCATACAAAATTAATTACACATACTCTCAAGCTAAAAAGCTGATGCTGTAAAAATTACAGAGAATAAGATTAGGTAATTCATGTTTAAACACTTATTGTTTGTGTAAACCTAAGCGTGAATATCTAGAGGAAATGTAAGTTTTTTTTCCAACTTTTAAGCCTTCCTCCCTCTTCCTTATTCCTTGCCTTTACCTGAAAAGACTGATGCTACCAGACTTGATATTACTTCTTAGTTTCAACAATATTCTATAGTTACTTCTTTCTGTTTTTTCCGCAAATATTGAACTAAGTCTTCTATTAAATTACGACGAATCGAAATATTTTTTGGTAATAAAGGATTTTGATAAAATTCATTAATTTTTTGCCCTACTAAAAATAAAATTGAATCTGCTTCTAATATTTCTTCTGCCAACATCACCGCACCATTTTTTCCTGAAGGCAACCTGCCAATATCGCAATTAGACTTTTTCAAAATCTCTGTACATTTGGAAATAGTTAAAATTCCTTCGGTCACTAAATCTATTCCACTTAATTTACCTATGGGTGGCATTTCTTTAGTCATCGTCGTAATATCCATTTCAATAGTTTCTCCCAGAAAATTTGCCACAATATTTCCAGTTGTTCCGCCACAAACAACTCTCCGACCGCGAAAATTTAATAATTTTTCTACATATTCAAAATCTCTATTTTCATCTAGGGGCGGACCTGTAAATATCATTACTGGATTTTTCTTTCGCACATAAATTCCAACGAAAGAGGCATCATCTCCAATTTTGCCTCCATAGAGATTATGAGTTTTTTTAATGACATTTTGAACAATATTTCTAGCAGTATGAGTATGATTTATAAATAAAGATTCGATATATTTAGCAATATTATCCCAACCCCAACCAAAATTTAAACTAACTCCTAAACCCGCGTACAAAACTCCGTCACTAATAGCTCCTAAGAAATCGCCTTTTTCTAGCTTACCTTCAGAGAAAGTAATTTTTTTATCTAATATTTTTTCTGTTTTGTTTTCTAACTGAAATAATTTACCTTTTTTAAAATATAAAACGGGAGGGTTATCAAAGTTAATTACTAGAAAGTTATTATTTTTGGGATTAATTTGAATTACGGTAAAGGTAGCATAGGCAATTTTTCTAACTTGACAAATAGGTAAAGTACCGATGACTGTTTCAATTACATCTTCTAAAGAAACGTCATCATTATTCAACATATTAATCAAAATTTCTGTGGTTAAAGTGGCTAGAATATTAGCTTTTACACCACTGCCTAAACCATCAGACAAAACGATAATAGA
>NZ_JAAHGK010000517.1:0-4041 GCF_010672505.1 Okeania sp. SIO2B9
TAAAATTACTCTATTAACTCAGTCAGAACAAGCTGGTTATGGTCATGCAGTTTTCTGTGCTAAAGAGTGGGTGGGAGATGAACCTTTTGTGTTATTACTAGGAGACCATATTTATACTTCAGAGGTAAAAAAATCTTGTGCAAGTCAAATTTTGCAAGTCTACGAACAGACCAATAAAAGTGTAATTGGCGTGAGAATAATACCAGGGACAGAAATACATCATTATGGTTGTATTAGTGGGAGTTTAGTTGCCGATGGCATAATTAATATAGATACAATTTATGAAAAACCAGAACTAAATTATGCCAGACAAAAACTTCATGTGGCAGGAATGAAAGAAGATGAATTTCTAGGAGTTTTTGGCATATATTTATTGACAGCAAAAATATTTGATTACCTAGAAGAAAATATCAAACAAAATGTTAGAGAAAAAGGTGAATTTCAACTGACATCTTGTTTGGATAAATTGCAAAAAACAGAAGGAATGAACGGGTATTTGGTAAAAGGGAGATGCTTTGACACCGGAATGCCAGATGTGTATTGGCAGACAATGATTGATTTTCGTAATACTTGATAGTATCATTGTAGAGAAAAATTTAGAAAACAAGGGAAAAACTTACTATGACTCATTTTGGTTTAATATGTCCCGGATCGACAGGACACCTAAACACAATGCTTCCCTTGGGGCAAGAATTAAAAAGGCGCGGTCATCGCGTTACTATGATCGGGGTGCTTGATGCTGAAGCTAAAACATTAGCAGCAGGATTAGAATTTCTAGCTTATGGTACAGAAGAATATCCCAAAGGAGGGATGGCAGAATCTTTAAATCAGCTGAGTAAACTTAGCGGGTTAGCTGCCTTTCGCTATACCATTAACCTATTTAAAGACGGGGCAAATGTTTTGCTTCGGGATGCTCCGCAAGTTATCAAAAATGCTGGCGTAGATGCTTTACTAATTGACCAAGCTTCATCAGCAGGTTCGATCGCCGATTTTCTCAACATTCCTTTTATCACTATCTGTAGCGCAGTAGTATTAAATCCAGATGAGAATGTCCCCCCTTATTTGACCAACTGGAAATATAGCACCGCCTGGTGGGCAAAAT
Organism: Okeania sp. SIO2B9; assembly: GCF_010672505.1. Lineage (NCBI taxonomy): Bacteria > Bacillati > Cyanobacteriota > Cyanophyceae > Oscillatoriales > Microcoleaceae > Okeania > Okeania sp. SIO2B9. Next base: position 1,103 of record NZ_JAAHGK010000517.1, read on the forward strand.
TACGCAATCAAGCTGGTTATGCTTTGTATAAACGGCTGAGAAAACCGATCGCGCAAGTAGTAGCTGAGTATCGTCGCCAATGGAATTTACCTCTATACTCTCAACTTGGTGATGCTTATTCTCAACTAGCTCAAATTAGTCACCAACCTGCTGAGTTAGAATTTCCCAGGAAAAATTTGCCCCAGTGGTTTCATTTTACTGGACCCTATCATTATTCATTCCAGTAGTCGAGAACCTGTTTGCTTTCCTTGGGATAAATTGACAGGAAAACCTCTGATTTATGCTTCTATGGGAACTGTGCAAAATCGTCTGATTGATGTCTTTTATAAAATTGCAGCAGCTTGTGAGGGGTTGGATGCTCAGTTAGTAATTTCTCTGGGTGGGTCTGCAACTCCAGAATCTCTACCCAACTTGCCAGGAAGTCCTTTAGTTGTGGAATATGCGCCCCAGTTAGAATTGCTCAAGAAAGTCACTCTTACTATTACTCATGCAGGTATGAATACAACTTTGGAATGTTTAAATAATGCAGTGCCAATGGTTGCTATTCCTATTGCTAACGACCAACCAGGAATAGCAGCGCGAATTGCTTGGAGTGGAGCAGGGGAAGCTGTACCTCTGAAACGTTTGACTGTACCTAGGTTAAAAAACGCCATTTCCCAGGTATTAACACAACCTTCATATAAACAAAATGCTTTGAGACTACAGAAAGCGATCGATACAGCAGGTGGGGTAACTCGTGCTGCTGATATTATTGAACAAGCAGTATCTATAAAAAAACCAGTCTTATCTGAAACTATAAACTAGGAAAAAACTAATTATGACTCATTTTGGTGCTATCTGTCCTACACATATTGGAATAGTTGGTTATGAAGCCAAGGTACTAGAAGCAGGATTAGAATATCTTGGCTATGGCAAAGAAGAATTTCCTGAAGGGGCAATGACAGAGTATTTGCATCATCTGAGTAAACTCAGCGGGATACCTGCTTTCCGCTATATTATAGTTAAAATTTTAAAAAAAGAGGCAAACGCTTTGCTTCAGGATACTCCACAACTGATCAAAGATGCTGGCATTGATGCTTTACTGATTGACTCAGTTTCAACAGGAGGGGTAGCGATCGCCGAGCTTCTGGAAATTCCTTTTATCACTATTTATAGCGTAGTGCTATCTCTTCAAGAGAATACCGTTCCTCCTATTTTCACTAACTGGAAATATAACCCCACCTGGTGGGCAAAACTGCGTAACAAATTTGAGTACCGTAGATCTAGACGCTGGGCTAAACCTTTGATAGAGGTCGTGAGTAAATATCGTACTCAATGGAATTTACCTTTGCAACCTCAGCCTGATACTCCTAATTATCAATTAGCTCAAATTAGTCACCAACCTGCTGAGTTAGAATTTCCCAGGGAAAATTTGCCTAAGTGCTTTCATTTCACAGGACCTTATCATTATTCAGGTACTAGAGAACCTGTTGCCTTCCCTTGGGATAAGTTAACTGGGAAACCTTTAATTTATGCTTCTCTTGGAAGTTTAGTAAATCGTTTTTTTGATGTCTTTGATAAAATTGCAGTAGCTTGTGACGGGTTGGATGCTCAGTTAGTAATGTCTCTGGGGGGTTCGGCAACTCCAGAATCTCTACCGAACTTACCGGGAAATCCCCTAGTTGTCAAATATGCACCTCAGTTAGAACTGCTGCAAAAAGTTACTCTGACTATTACTCATGCAGGAATGAACACAACTCTAGAATGTTTAAACAATGGAGTACCAATGATTGCTATTCCTATTGCCTTTGACCAACCAGGAGTAGCAGCACGAATTGCTTGGAGTGGAGCAGGGGAAGCTATACCACTGAAGCGTTTGACTGTAGCTCGATTAAGAAAAGCAATTTCCAAAGTGCTAACACAACCGTCATATAAACAAAATGCTTTGAGATTACAGTCAGCAATTCAGCGATCGGGTGGGGTAACTCGTGCTGCTGATATTATTGAACAAGCAGTATCTACAGGAAAACCTGTCTTAGCAGGAACTATCTAACTAGAAAACAACTTATTGTGACTCATTTTGGTGCGATCTGTCCTACACAATTTACAGGACATCTAAATACAATGCTACCTTTGGCACAAGAATTAAAAAGGCGAGGTCATCGCGTCACCTTTATTGGAATAGTTGGTTATGAAGCTAAGGTATTGGCAGCAGGATTGGAATATCTTGACTATGGTCAAGAAGACCTTTCTCCAGAGGCAATGAAAAAATCTTTGTATCATTTAAGTCAACTCAGTGGAATAGCTGCTTTACGTTATGGTATTCAGCTCAAAAAAAATGGGGCGAATGTTTTACTTAAGGATGCTCCACAACTTATTAAAAATGCTGGCATAGATGCTTTGCTCATTGACTCAATTTCAATCGCAGGAGGAACGATCGCCGATCTTTTGGAAATTCCTTTTATTACTATTTGTAGTGCAGTGGTATTTCATCTAGATTATGCTATTCCACCTCATTTTAAAAGTTGGGAATATAACCCTACCTTGTGGGGAAAACTCCGCAACCTATCTGCTTATACCTGGTCTGGACTACTCAGAAAACCTGTGAGAGATTTGATAGCAGAGTATCGTCGCCAATGGAATTTGCCTTTGTACTCTCATCCTAATGATGTATATTCCCAACTAGCTCAAATTAGTCAACAACCTGCTGAGTTAGAATTTCCCAGGGAAAATTTGCCTAAGTGGTTTCATTTCACAGGACCCTATCATTATTCAGGTACTAGAGAACCTGTTGCCTTCCCTTGGGATAAGTTAACTGGGAAACCTTTAATTTATGCTTCTCTTGGAAGTTTAGTAAATCGTTTTTTTGATGTCTTTGATAAAATTGCAGTAGCTTGTGACGGGTTGGATGCTCAGTTAGTAATGTCTCTGGGGGGTTCGGCAACTCCAGAATCTCTACC
>NZ_JAAHGK010000517.1:4141-4921 GCF_010672505.1 Okeania sp. SIO2B9
ATGCTTCTCTTGGAAGTTTAGTAAATCGTTTTTTTGATGTCTTTGATAAAATTGCAGTAGCTTGTGACGGGTTGGATGCTCAGTTAGTAATGTCTCTGGGGGGTTCGGCAACTCCAGAATCTCTACCTAATTTACCGGGAAATTCCCTAGTTGTCAAATATGCACCCCAGTTATAACTACTGCAAAAAGCTACTCTGACTATTACTCATGCAGGTATGAATACAACTCTAGAATGTTTAAATAATGCAGTACCAATGGTTGCTATTCCTATTGCCTTTGACCAACCAGGAGTAGCAGCACGAATTGCTTGGAGTGGAGCAGGGGAAGCTATACCACTGAAGCGTTTGACTGTGGAACGGTTACGAACAGAAATTTCCCAGGTACTAACACAACCTTCATATAAACAAAATGCTTTAAGATTACAGTCAGCAATTAAGCGATCAGGTGGAGTAACTCGTGCTGCTGATATTATTGAACAGGCAGTTTCTACAGGGAAACCAGTCTTAGCTGAAACGATAAACTAGGAAGGCAGAAACAATTTTTCAACTTCTACTTTTCTCCTGATCTGAAATCCGGTTATACATTTGTCGCACTTTATATAGCGCTGTGCGCAGGCAACAGCTCCGGAAGAGGGAATAAAAAACCTTTGAAGAAGGAGACAGGAGACAGGAGACAGGAGACAGGAGACAGGAGACAGGAGACAGGAGACAGGAGACAGGAGACAGGAGACAGGAGACAGGAGACAGGAGACAGGAGACAGGAGACAGGAGACAGGAGACA
>NZ_JAAHGK010000518.1:0-4917 GCF_010672505.1 Okeania sp. SIO2B9
AAGGCAGAAGGGAAGAAAAGGCTTGAAGGGAAAAAGTTTTTTGATCGTTAATTATCCGGATATGAGATTATACCAAATTAATAAGAAGCTGCATAGAATAATATATTGATTGGGATTGAGTGTATATCGAGATAGACAAGTTAATAAATTTCATAATTCTGTGCCACCTCACATAAAATTTGTATAATATCAAATCCGGTTAATTGCACATAGAATCCTGTTATATAATATCTGTTTATAATCCTATAATTATACCAATTTCCTAAAGTCAGACTAAACATAACTTGACACCTTAGTTTTCAAGCTTGATAGATACTTTTACAAGTGTTGTTTCAGTTTATGAAATTGGTATTACTTCAATATTTAACCTCCTCCTACTCCCCTACTCCCCTACTCCCCTACTCCCTCACTCCGCCGCTCCCAACTATATAATAAATATTCAACCGTATTTGATATAACACCCAATACCTAAGATATACGACCTAATACCTCATTCTGTGCAGTCTCACATCAAATTAGTATTAGCAGGAACGAGAGTAGTCAGTCATCAATACTAAGTAGCAATATCAAGTCTCATTAATTAGCCATAATAAAAATGTTCTTCTCTTGAGAGAAAATATTTTTTAAATTTCCCCTTGTTCCCTACTTCCTACTCCCTACTCCCTACTCCCTACTCCCTAAATTTTTCCGAAGCGGTTATTTAAAGAGACATGATATAAAAAGGCATTTAATAAGCTATATCAAATCCTTTGAATTTGGTCTAAAAAAATTTTCCATCTGAGCGCCATTGCCAAATCTTTCAAGATTTCCCCCTCCTGGGAGGGGTTAGGGGTGAGTCCCCGCACTCTTTATCTAATTACACCAATACTACGGGATTTGATATTAGTCTCCTGAGTCGGATAGGAAGACTTGTCAAAAATTATAAAATATAATTTTAAATTTTAAGTTCGATCTTTTAGTTAATTAATAATTATATCACCTACATAAGGAATCACCTGATTTCTACCTTTTTCTTTTGCTTGATAAAGTGCTCGATCTGCTCCTGCAATTAAACTTTGATAAGTGGCTTCAGTAAATGGGATAATACTAGATACTCCTAAACTTGATGTTCTTAAATAGACTGTATTACTAAATTAATATCATCAGGATACATACGATTTTTCCAATCATCTACATGATTAAAAATCTCCGTTTCTGTATAACCTAAAATTTCTTGGCAACGGGTTGAATAAAAACATTCATTAGTTTTAATATTCCAATCCCATATACCATCATTATTACCGCGCAACGCTAATTTCCAACGTTCTTCACTTTTTTTTAAATCTAATTCCATTTGTTTACGCTCAGTAATATCTTTAATCAAGTCAATTAAATATTTTGGTTCTTGGGAAGTTTTGATTAAATATATATTCAAATATGATCAAATAATTTTACCTTTTTTGTGAATTAAATGGTTATCAGTTGAATATTTTTGTATATTTTATGCCAGAAGAGAGCGTAAATTAATTTGAGAATCTTGCCGTTATTCTGCATAAATAATATCCACCAAGTTTAACTTTGATAAATCGGCATTACTATATCCAAAAATATTCCTAAATACTTGGTTAACTCGGAATATTTTTCCTGATAAAGTAGCAAAAAATATTCCCATTAAAGTCTGTTCAAAAGTCGCACGAAATTTTTCTTCACTTTCTTTTATTACTGCTTCAGCTAAAACATAGGAAGTGATATCTTGAAAAATTACTTGATAAAATTTTTCATCATTCTCTAACTGAATAATTTTATAATTGAAGAAGGAGACAGGAGACAGGAGACAGGAGACAGGAGACAGAAGGAAAATTACATGGGGATAGTCAACGAAGGGCCGCTCCGCGTCTACGCTCCCCCAAGTAATTTTGAACACCCCCGTTGACGATGGGGTATTAAACCCACAAAGAAAATGATAATATTTATCCAAATCCAATTGCCGTCTTTCCTCAAAGCTAGAATATTTGGTATAAAATTTTTGCCATTTTTTGCTGTTTCCAGTATTGTCGCTATTACTTTTTGGTGTATTTCTGGTGGATGGATTTGTTTGGCGTGCATTTGCACAAGTTCTTCTCTGTGATAACCCAATATTTCTGTAGCTTTATAGTTAGCTTCTATAATCTTTCCCTGTAAATCAGCAATTAAAATTGCCTCACCCACATCTTGCATAAATGCACGGTACTTAAACTCTGAATTTTTTAATTTTTTTTCAGTTTTTTTGCATTTTGTTATATCAACATAATAGGAGATTTTTTTGTACTATCATTTTGTACAATTTCTTGAAAGATTGATATTTTGCGGAGCAAAACGCCATCCCACCCTACGGGAAGCTGCGCTAACGATCGCTTGCATCTAACGCCGATGCAGGGTCACACCGCTATTCCCTAGAATCTACAATATCTCACAACTCAAATAAGATTGCTATATATAGTAATTAGGAATGATTGATAAAAATTTTATTGCTTCGGTGTTTCCCATTCCCTATTTCCTATTTCCAGTTAAGAGTTTCCTAAAAGTCTAGAAGACCTAAAAACTCAAATAAGATTGTTATATCATGTCCGGATAATTAGTGATAAAAAAAACTTTCTCCTTTTTCTCCTCTGTCTTCTTTTTCTCCTCTTTATTCTTTATTCTTGCTTCTTCATTCTTGCTTCTTTATTCCCTCCTGACTCCTAATAAATAACCTAGTTATTTGTAGCAAATATTTATCAAATTGGTATTAGAGAATTTTCCGAAACAGGGAAAGATTAAAATTAAGCTGTACAAATCAATTTCCTTGAAGAAGGAATAAGGAAGAAGGAAAAAGTGGATGGGTATAGTCAACGACCTAGCACTTTGTATCTACAAACCCCAACCAATTGTAAACAGCGTGTAGATAGCGGGGTATTAAACCCAAAAGAAAAAGATAAATGCTTACAGCGCTTTTCATTTAAGTAGACTACAAAATTATTTTTGCGCGCGGGAGCTAAGGAACAAGCAGCAGGGAATAGGGAGTATAAAAATACTTGATAGCTGTAGTATATACTATGTGAAAACCGCTATAATTGCAAACAACAAAAGCTATTGTTTCACTGAAAATTTCACAGTAAATATACTGCCTCGATCTAACTTTGAATAAACTTGAATAGTTCCTCCCATTCCTTCTACCAAAGTTTTAACAATAGATAAACCTAAACCAGCTCCACCAGAACGATTTCTAGCTTCATCCGCTCGATAAAAACGTTCAAAAATCTTAGCTTGTTGTGATAAAGAAATACCCTGACCTTTGTCACATACCTGAACGATCGCTTCACCACTTTGTTGACACAAATTTAAAATTATAGGAGAATCTTCACCAGAATATTTAACAGCATTATCAATTAAATTTAGTAAAACCTGTTTGAAGCGATTGCGGTCTACCATGACTTCAATTAACGATAAATTTATAGTTTTATCAATCTGATATTGTGATTTACCGACAATATTTTTTGATTTTAAACTTAATTTACTAGCAATATAATTATTATTGATATTTTGCTCTAAACTTAGTTTTTTAGAGTTGCCAATCTGGGCAGAGACTAGATTACTTTTTTCTGTAATAATTGAATTTTTATTATCACTAAATATTTGCTCTAGATTAACAAAATCACTTCCATTACCAAACCTCAGAATAATTTCTCGACCACTAAACTGTTTAGCCATTTCCACTACTTCTGCTACCAAATCATTCAGTACAACCGCTTCTAAATGAAAATGAATTTGTCCACTATCTGCTCTAGCTAACTCCAGCAAATCTTTCAATAATTCAACAGTACGTTGTGCTTCCCCAGAAGCTATCGAAATAGCTTCTTTCTGAATCTCCGTTAAATTATTACCCCTTCTCAAAAGACTCTGAAGATAACCAGAAACAATAGTCAAAGGAGTTCTTAACTCATGAGAAACATTACTCACAAACTGCCTTTGCTGTTCCCAAGAATCAGACAACCGGCCCAACATAGTATCTAAAGTTCTCGCCAACTCCTTAACTTCACTAGGAGCGCGTTCTAAAGAAACTGTTGCTCGATCTAGAATATCGGCATTAACATTATCAGCAAGTTGACTAATATGACGCAGAGGTATGAGAGAACGTTGAATATAGACAGTTATAGCAAGTGTTACTCCAATTATTGCCAAAATACTCGCCACACTTAAACTCATAACCATCGTCACTAGCATCTTTTGATCGCGGGAAATGTCTAGAGCGATATAAAGTTTACCAACATTCATCCCATTAACTGTTAAAGGACCACCACAAAACACAAAATAGCGTCCATTTATTGGATAAACTAAGGGTTTTGAGGGCATTTCAGCTAAAGATTTTAAAACAAAATGGTCACTGTCACTCTGGAAATTTTGTGATTGAACTATCACAGTACCTTGCTGATTTTTGACCCAAATAAATACATTGGCCAATGTTAAATTATCAATAGCTTTCTGTAAACTTTTCTTGACATACCACGTTTCACTGTACATTTCAACATCTCTGGGAAAACGTTCAGCTATCTGCTCAATGTTATGCTTATGAGTGACTATCAACAATTGCTGCATCTTCCAACTTGTCCACAAGGCTACACTCCCTAGTCCTAATACTGAAAATAATGCAATACCCAATGTTAGGCGTGTCTGCAAAGAAGATGGCTCGAGTTTCCACCGCCCTAATTTGAGATTTTTCGGCCATTTAGCGACAAGCCAACCACGACGTTGACTTCGTCTTGACGGCACGTTTCAGACCCAATCACGATTAACTTTTGAATCTCATTGAAATCGCTCACCACAAAGACCACAGCCACAATCAAGGCAGAGGTGATGATACTTTCGAGGGCACGCTTGCCTCCAGCTTCAATCTCGCGATGTCCCATGTAGGGGGTCAAC
>NZ_JAAHGK010000519.1:0-4917 GCF_010672505.1 Okeania sp. SIO2B9
TCTGAGTCGTAGACTAGGTTGGCATCTTGATTTTGAGCAAATTCATCAAGAGTAGTAAATTCGTCAGGGTTGAAAGTATCACCAGGCCCAATTAACTCGTCGAAGCTATTAGCATCAAGCTGTATTTTGTCTTGTCCTGAAGTAAAGTCAGTGAGACTGTCTACTCCAGAATCTCCTGGAACAAAATTATTGAGAGTATCGAAACCAAATACCTGAGTGCCATCTGAAATAAATGTCTCTGACTCGAAAAACTCAAAACGGAAAATATCGGATCCTTGACCCCCTTCTAGCAAGTCATTACCTCCACCACCCTCAATTAGATCGTCCCCTTTACCTCCGAAAACCATATCATCGCCTCCTCCACCTCTAACCGTATCATTACCACGGTTTCCCGAAACTAGATCGTTTCCTTCTTCTCCAGCAACTAAGTCATCATCTTTACCACCATAGACGCTATCATTTCCAGTACCGCCTCTGACATTATCAAACCCCCGATCGCCAAAAACTAGATCGTCTCCTTCCTCACCTCTGACTAGGTCATTATCTCTACCTCCAAATACAGTATCATTTCCATCACCACCTCTAACCGTATCAGACCCTCGGTTACCACTAACCCAATCATCTCCTTTATCTCCACTAACCCAATCATCATCTTTTCCTCCATAGGCGGTATCACTATCTTTTCCGCCAAATATAGTATCAGACCCCCGGTTACCGTGAAGTTCATCATCTCCTCTATTTCCACTAACCCAATCATCATCTCTTCCTGCATAGACAGTATCATTATCTTTTCCAGCAAATATAGTGTCTTGGGCACCTCTACCTTCTATCAAATCATCTCTATCAAGACCTAAAATCGAATCCCTGCCATTTGTACCAAACAACGATTTGTTGCTATTGTTAGGAGAATCAATTATCACTGTTACAGCATCACCAATTTCAGCAGGATCGCTTGGTGGTTGATTAATAATAGGTTCCTCGTCGCCGAAATCTGGAATAATTGGATTAGGAGTAATTTCTGACATAGTAATTTTTTACTGATTTTCATTAACTAATATTGACTTTTTGGATTCAAACAGTAAAATTGATTCAACTATAAATTAGGCAAAAAATATCGAATCATAAAATTCATAACAGTATATTCGTGCAATAATTTAGACATCAAAATTCTGTGCCTTAAAATAAAATAACACAAATATATTTATATATCTTCATTAGTTATTGATTAAGCCTAATCTATGATGTTTGTAGAGTAGATGTTTGATGCCCTAGTTTTGCTTCAGTATCTACAAGTTTAAAATTAATTTCAAAAAATTTTATTTGCTTCTGTTGCTTAAGCTGACCTGACCTGACCTATTTTATTTACATATTAAGTTAGTCAAGTAGACGTTTAATCATCTTATTTTGTTTCAGTACTTATACAGGTAACATTCCGCACTTAATTTTGTAGTACAAATTATTTCTGGCTAAGAGTTTTATATAACAAAAACTAAAACTGTCAGAATTAATTATAATACTACACAAGCTTATTGACTCTATTCTTAAGAATGAAGAATAAAATCAACTTTATAGCAATGTGCGCTGGCATATTTACAAATTACAAAAACTGTCCAATAGCTAAAAGCCTTGTATTATCGGTCTTTTATTCCCCCTGTTGCCTGTTGCCTGTTGCCTGCGCACAGCGCTATATTCGTTGAAAATCTCTTGCAGTACCCTTGAAGTGCAGAATGTCAAATACAATTAACATTTAACTTCAGTATTTATAAGTTGCAAGATGAACCTTTTTGGTAGAAGCGATTAGTTATATCTATATTTCTTGTACCTATGCTTTTGTAATTACAACAAGACTTATATATTAGGTATTTAGGAAATTGATAAACTGCCCTAAATATACTTAGAGTTTTAAGTTTATTTAGTGAATATTTAGATCATATTTTTGAAAGTGGTGTATAAAACTTGTAGATACATTCCTATTCTTTAATTGTTCTCTCCTCACCTCACTTTAAAATGGGGGTAAAGATTTTTTCAGTAGATTTTCTAGATACTTAAAAAATATCCTCTGATCATTATTCTAATATTTTTCGTAATTTCCGGTTAATTTATTTAAGTTATACAAAAAAAAGTCATTATTTAGATTTCTTAGACTTTGCAGCAGTTTCCATCCAATGCAGACATAAAATTCCGGAATATCTCCAGATAATTCTCACTATCATCTTTCCTTTCTCCTGTACGTCGCCAATCCAACAGCTCCTCTTTCTGACTCGGTCTTCCGCTCATCATACGATAACTAATTATCTGGATACTATATAATACCAAGCGTGAAAAAAGAATGTTACGAATAGTAAGAGGAATAAAAAGACAAATGCAGGATATGTCCTTTGACAAAGCGGTCGATCTTCGGAGCTTCCCGTAGGGTGGGATGGCGATCTTCGGAGCGGGTCTGTAAGAACGGGTCTCCTCGCCATATCCAATCGACCAAGAGAGCGGTGCGACCCCGCGACGACGCCAGTCGCACCTGGTAGCGCACCAAGAGAAAAGAATGATTTCCGACCTGAAAAATGGTATTGAAGCTATTCCCGTGTGACTCGGTCCGACTGAGTTACCCTCCTGGGAGGGGGAGGGGCGAGGGGTGGGTTGACTCCTCAGAAATATCCTAGCTATTTGTAGCAAATATTTATTGATTTGGTATAAGTGACACAAATCACAAAAAAACAAAAAGATACTCATATTTTGAGATGATATTAATTACAAATTGAGTTGACAACAATGATGAAATAAACATTACTTGAATCACTTTATTTAATTGCAAAATACCTAATAATAAAAATGGCAGTTTTGGTTAGTAATTAGTTTATTAATTTGTATGAAATTACTCAAGATATCATCAACAAAAAAAGCACTTGAAGAATTATTTACTCAAGTAATATGTTCTAGTGTTCTTACTCCCAAGGAACGGATGCAGATTCAGAAAATCTTATGAGATGGTTATCTGAATGATGATGAGTATGCTATTATTAATAGATTATTTTATAACGTCCGCCGTGGTTGGATAAAACTTGTTGACTAGCATTTTAGCATCTAATAAGAAGGAGATGTTCAATAATTGATAATTGAAGTATGAATAATTAATAGTTACTTTTGCCTAAATTGTTGACTTTTTCTTCTGAAAATAACAGGTTTTAAATCTTGATTAATTATCAATTATTAATTGGTAATATTATGTATCTTTAAAATACTCACAAATCAAAAAGGTTGTGAGATTAACTAGAGCAGGGAGTAGGAGAAGAAGATGATTGAGAGAATGGAGAAGAGCTTTTTTATTACGTCTAAATTAATGAAATTTTATCTCATACCAATTTAAAAAAATAATGTTACCAATAATTAGGAGAGTTAAAATACTTGATATCAGATACTACGAAGGACTAAGAAGAGGTATTCTAGCTCAAAAATGATACTTAATATTTATTCTGTACATCGCCCTACCGACGGTTCCCCTATGTGAGTTCTGATTCCTAAGCAGTCACTTAACTATTTGTAGTAAACATTTGTCAAATTGGTTTAATCTATTCAAATAAAACACATAATCAAAAAATAATCTTTGTAATTATGACTATATGTTTTATCTTTGGTAAAACCACTATGTAAGTTTTAAGAAAACAAGTTAATATTTATATTGATATCTAGATTAATTAAATTCTGCTACTACTGGAAAATGGTCTGAAGGAAGTATTCCATCATATTTTTTATTCTCTACTTTTACACTGTGCAAATTTAATCTACTGTCATAATAAATAGTATCAATAGGCAGAAAAGCTTTGTCTGTAAAATCATTATAAGTCATCTGATTACTTAATTTTAAACCAGATAAAACATCTAATAAACACAATCCATTTTTCAAAGGATTTAAAAAAGTATTTCGTACAATAGAACCTGGTTGGTCGTTAAAATCTGCTGTGACAAAAATTAATGATTCTTTGTCAGGATTTAATTTTTCTGTTTGTAGGGAATTAAAGATTAATTTAGCACCTAATTCTCTAGCTTTTTTACTGTTATAATCCAAGTGCGTATTAATAATAATTATTTGCCGATAATTTTCAACAATATTAAATCTTGCCTAACTAGCCATTCTGGGTAAATGATTTCCCTAACTAGAAGTAATACTACCTGGTACATCTGGTGTTTCACTCAGCCAAAAATCTCCATGGTCGAGACAATTTAATCTATCTTTCTGATAAAATATTGCACAGTGTTCATCATTACCTGTACCTCTTCTATCAGCTCCAAGACTGCAATAATTAGGCAATAATTGCTGTAAATCTAATAACTGATTTACTTTAAGTTCTTGAGTGCCAATTATATCTGGAGCATATTCATAAATTAGGCTAGCTACAGCATTTTTTCTGACTTCCCATCGATGATTTCCAGGGTCTGGTTTATCATATCGAATATTAAAAGTAATAATTTTGATTACCATGATTTTAGGTAGTAGTTGATAGGTGGTAGGTGGTAGATAAAAAAAGCTTAGGGAATAATTAAACTTGAAAGCCTCTTCTTTGAAGAAATAAAGACTTTGAAGCAGACATAAAGAAAAAATCTTAGGTTGTCCTGCATAGTAATAGTGAAGATATATATTTTTTAATTTCTTCCCAGACTCCCCACACTCTCTCTACCATTACTATGTACCACCACCAAATCTTATTCGTATTCTATCCGTTTTAAAGCTATCCATTACCCACATCTTTCTTAACATAAAGCTTGACTTTAGAGACGAGTTATGGGTAAGTCTTGACTTTTTTTTGACAACTTCAGTAGTTTTACTTAGCTACTATAATTTTTTCTCCTTTCTCCTCTATTCCCCACAAGGGTTTCAAGACTTATGGGTAAGTGATAGGTTTTAAAGAGAGGTAATTATTAATT
>NZ_JAAHGK010000052.1:0-12903 GCF_010672505.1 Okeania sp. SIO2B9
AGTCAGAAGTAAATGGTCCTGGTTGTCGTGCGGTAGTATGGATACAAGGCTGTAAAAAGGGATGTTCTGGCTGTTTTAATCCCGATTCTTGGTCTTTTGATATTAACCAATTAATAAGTATTGAAGAACTAGCAAATAAAATATTAAATAATCCTCGGAACACAGGAGTTACCTTTTCTGGAGGGGAGCCATTTTTACAAGCATCAGCACTAACAGAATTAGCAAAAATCTTAAAAGCTCGTGGTTTAAATATAATGTCTTTTAGTGGGTTTACTTTACAAGAATTACAATCAAAAAATGCTCCAGTAGCTGCTCAAGAATTATTATCTCAGTTAGATATTTTAATTGACGGACCATTTATAGAAACCTTAGCTATTCACTCTCCTAATTCTCTAGTTTCTTCTAGTAATCAACGAGTTAGAGTATTTAATCCAGAATTGAAAAATCAATTAAATTGGGCAAGCGATCGCCTAGAAATTCATGTGCTTAAAGATGGCAGTCGGATATTTACTGGTTATTGGGGACAGTTAGGTTTGGGCGAGTAAAATAAATATTAGACCGCGTAGGGTGCGAAGCATTTTACGTAATGCACTATTCCACAGCAAAAAGGCGTGACAGTAAAACCAACTATTTCATCAATATTTAAAATTAGGCAAATACAAATGTAGATACTATATAATCCGCGCTTAGTAAGGTTTCCTGATTAATGTAGAATAAAACTTTTAAAACTTTTAAAAATTAGTTTTGCTCAAAATAAAGTATTCCTAGGTGCGGACAATTTTTCCGAAAAAGCATCAGCTTCCAATGTTAATTAATATCAATTTCAAGATATTTTATTTGACTTCAGCATCAATGTTCTAGCTTTTCTATCTTTGCCTTTAACAACTAATACCAATTACTCAAAATAATTCTATACTTCTTAAAAACTTTAGTTATTAAGTAATAATAATAGTTAATTAATGTTTTGAGCAATTATTTGTATGAAATCAAGGTATACTGTTCGTTATTTACCGAAAAATTGTGGGTATGCGCCTCCCTTTTTAAAGAGATAAAAAGCGGTCGTTAGCGTAGCTTCCCGTATGGTGGGATGGGGTTTTGCTCCGCAACATGTAAACCGAAGCTGCTCTGTCACTCTTCGGGTCTCCTCGCCATATCCAATCGACCAAGAGAAAAGAGACTGTTCCTTATGTAAATCCTCTAGCTTTCCTACGGAATGCTGCGCAAACAGCTAGAGGTACTGATAACTGTTAGCGAAGCTCCGACCATAGGAGGCTAACTGATAATTGATAACTGAAATGACCTACTCCCTATTCTCTACTCTCAAGAAAATGTAGCAAAAATGGGTCAGATAAGGTATAATGTTCATTATTTACCTACTCCCTACTCCTTACTCCCTATTCTCTACTCTGAGAATGGGAAGAAATTATTAGTCAGAAACAAAAAATATAGCAATTATTATCAGGTCTTGAAACTATGCCATTGTGCAATAAATTACCTCAACGATCGAGTTTCAAAACCTAAATTAGACTGCTATATTTTAAATTGAGAATCTATAAACTATATAACCTAGTAAAACAAAGAAATTATCTCTTCTTCTTAATGTTACGAGCCATGCTTGTAAAATCTATTTCAGAGTTAGAATTACTAATGCTACGAGGCTTTACAGTAGTAGGGGTAGTTGAACTAGAAGAAATAGATGCGCTAGAAGCATAGGAAGCAGTTTTAGTTTCTCCTATAGTTTCTTTCACTTGCATAGAAGAAGCACTCTTTTCTGTCTCTCCTTCTATTAAATTAATCTTACCTGCTGCTTTGGGATAGCTCCTCTTAACTGCAATAGATTTCCGCATAAAGTTTACATCACCAAGACTACTTGCACTATCTGCATCTAGAAAAAAAGCTTCCTTTGGTTGGTTATCGTCCTTATTACCGCCAAATAGTCCAAAAAATGCTCCGATAAATCCACTCATCTGTTTTTACCTTGTTGTATTATGTTGATATTGTTATGTTATGTAAAAGTTTATCATAAATTATCACAAATATTCACAAATTTTCTCATAATTTTTTCTATCTTCCAATAATAGTCATAAGTCAATAATCAGGAGTCATAAGTCAGGAGCTAGCGCCGCTACCCGGAAGTCAAAAGTCGGGCATCAAGTGCGTAATTTTGAGGTTTCCTCAGAATGTAAGACGGACTCAAGACAGTTAAAAGTATTGATTGGTAAGGCTTTTAGGAGTTTTGTAACTGATTAGTTATTTCTGCCATCCTGCACTAGGAAGATGCACCCGATGTCTAATAGATAATGATGACCTAAATATCCAAATATTGAGATGACAGACAAAATAGAAAATATAGAGTAGAGAGTAGATAGTAAAACTCTGAGAAATTATTTCCCGATACAAAAGCGACTAAAAATTTTATCTAAAACAGACTCCGTTACATCCTCTCCCGTAACCTCTCCCAAAGCATAAATTGCTCCCCTTAAATCTATGGTCCAAAAATCTAGAGGTAAATTATTTTTAATTGTATTTAAACATTGTTCCAAAGCCACCTTTGCTCTAGTTAAAGCTGCTGCTTGCCTTTGATTAATAGCCAAATCTAGATTTTCTGCCTGCAAACTACCCAAATTTACAGAATTAATAATTGCTGCTTCGAGTTGCTCAATTCCTTGATTATTAATCACTGCTGTAGTCACAACATTCTTAATAGTTTCTGGATAAAAAATAGACTCCATAAATTCCGACTTAACCAAGTCAACTTTATTAATTATCAAAATTAAAAAACGATGTTTTACCTGTTGATAAATAACCTCATCTAACTCCGTCCAACCAGCACTAGCGTCAATAGTCAATAAAACAAGGTCAGCAGACTCAGCAGCTCGACGCGACCGCTCTACCCCCATTTTTTCCACCTGGTCTTCAGTTTCTCGAATACCCGCCGTATCCAAAACCTGCACCGGGATACCACCTACTACTAACTGAGACTCTACCACATCCCTCGTAGTGCCAGGAAGATTAGTCACAATAGCGCGATCGCTACGACTCCAGGCATTTAATAGACTCGACTTACCCACATTCGGACGTCCGATAATAGCCACCTTCAAACCACTTCGTAATAACTCACCCCTACTTGCAGTTGCCAGTATTTGTGATAAATTTACCAAAATATTATTAACTTCTTGAGCAATTGTAGACTCATCCAAAGGTGGTAAATCTTCCTCAAAATCAATACGAGCCTCTATCTCTGCTAATATATCAATACAGTTAGCCCTTAACTGACGAATTGGACTAGCTAACTTACCTTGTAAACCAGCCAAAGCAACTTGAGCAGCTACAGGAGACTGAGACCCCACAAGATCGGCAATACTTTCCGCCTGAGTCAGATCCAGTCGTCCATTTAAAAAAGCTCGTAAAGTAAACTCCCCTGGTTGAGCTAGTCGTGCCCCCGCCTCAATACATAACTGTAATACTTGTTGTATAGGGATAATTCCACCATGACAGTGAAACTCAACTATATCCTCACGAGTATAAGAACGAGGAGTCTTCATAATTAATAATAAAGCTTCATCTACTAACTGTCCAGTTTGGGGATGGCGAATATAACCATAGAGAATGCGGTGAGTCTCCCAAACCTGCTTCCCTGGTGCATGAAATAAGGTTTTGGCAATTTTCATTGCCTCAGAACCAGATATTCTGACTATGCCCACACTTCCTTGTTGGGGGATAATAGCGGTAGCGATCGCTGCAATAGTATTTCCAGTAGTCATTGACACTCCCCCGTCTATCTTTTGCGATTCATGTTTGTAGAGCATTCGGTAGGAAATTACCTATTTTCACCTTGGGGAGTCTATGTATCCCTGCTCTAAAAATATGTGGTTTTATAGTAGACTAAACCTACTTTTTGATCATTCTGACATATTTCTGTTTTTGATACAAGTAAATTACTTACAGCACTTTTTAGACAGCGTGAGGTACAGTTTTAAGGTTAATCTTTTTTCCCTACTGCCTACTCCCTAAAGTCCTAAAATTTTGTACCTTATCAACTTCAAAACTGCTGTGATTTTTGCCCTGATCATATCAAATCCGGTAGCATTGATGTAAAGAGGGTGGAGAGATGGGGAGATGGGGAGATGGGGACCCACACTTAACCCCTCCCATGAGGGAGAGAGTGAGAAAGATTTGGCAATGGCGCTGAGGATGGAACATTTTTTTATACCGAACCCGAGCAGATTTGATAATCAATTACCAGTTTTTGGCATAGTTATGCAGAAAATCAATATCCTGTAAAAAGATCGTCAGAAATAGAGATAATAGTTTCAGACTTTATTATCTATTTGAGGATTTTTCCCAATCATTTAGACTAACTATAATATTGAAGAAAGAAGAAGATAAACTCCATAAAAATCATAGTCATCAAAAATCAATTTACTTATATATTTTATGTTCAAAAATATCTCAAATATTTCACAAATTCCCCAGCAACTACTACCTAAGCAAGTCACAACAAAATATCCATCTCGTAGACATACACAAACAAAGTGGAATAGATACGGGCGATATTTATACTGGCGCTTCATTCGGATGCGGGGAACTCCAGAATATATTGCTAGAGGTTTAGCAATGGGGGTCTTTGCCGGATTATTTCCAATTTTTGGTCTTCAAACCATAGTGGGTATAGTACTAGCAACTTTGTTCCGAGGTCATAAAGTTGCTGCGGCTGCTGGTACTTGGGTGAGTAATCCCTTGACTTATGTGCCAATTTATGCAATTAACTTTCAAGTTGGTCAATTATTACTCAACTCTCAAGAGGAGTTCATGGCTAAAAGTATTATTTCATTTCAAGAGTTAATGAAATATGGGAGTAAGTTTGTAGCAGCCCTATTTTTAGGTTGTTTAGTAATGGGTCTAATTTGTGGGACATTGAGTTATTTTGTCGGGTTAAAATTGATTCATTTATGGCGTCGCCAGCGCCTCAAAAAAATGAGCAATTGATTGAGATGAAATTAATTTTTTTGAAGTTTATATAATTATTTAATTCTGACAATACAATCCGATAATTTTTGATGACTATAGTATCGTCAGCTATGATAAATAAACAGAAATAATGAATTGATATGATTTTACTAAGAGAGTAGCATTACCAAACTAAATCTTTTTACAGTCAAACTATATAAAGCTTTTCATGTTGACTTTACTGACTTACTCAAACAAACCTTGAATAGACAGGCAGAGAAAAATTAAAAAGCTAATAGCTGAAACCTAATTGCTACTAATTGCTATATATTGGCAGAAAATAGCCTATGAAAAAATAGGAAAAAAGGCTTAACTTTGATCGTGATTCTAGCAGGAGTAGTTGATAAAATTCCTCCTAAAACCTGAAACCTAGAACCTGAAACCTAAAACCTAAAACTTGACTCCTAGAACCTGACTCTTGACTACTAATTCTTTAATGTAACTATCTTTTTCAAATTTTATATATAGCAGTCCAAGGAAAGGTTAGGACATATAAAAAGCTTAAAACTCAGACAAGACCAGATTTCTCCTTCTGTCATAGATAACTAATCGCCTACCTACTTAAACGCCTTTTTCCTTCTTTCTTCTATCCTAGATAACTAAACATCTTCTTTCTTCTTCCTTCTGCCATAACACACATTTGTAATGGGGTAAAAATAGATGATAATTGACCAAATTGTAGATAAACGCTATCGTTTGATCAAACCTATAAATTCAAGTATCTTAGGACAAACATATCTGGCTACAGATACCCACCGTCCAAAATCTCCTCAATGCCTAGTCAGAGAAATTAGACTAAGCAATTTTAAGAAAGAAAATCGAGAAGTTATATTATCATTATTTCAAGAAAAAGCAGAAAAGATTTATCGTTTGAGTCAACACAATGGTTTACTTAACTTATTAGCTTATTCTGAAGAAAACAATACTATCTACTTAGTTGAAGACTATATAGTAGGTTTATCTCTAAATCAAGAATTAGCTATAGTTAAGTTTTTACCGGAAGTAGAAGTAATCAAAATATTAAAGGATGTACTAGAAATTTTAGCCTTTATTCATGGTCATGGGGAAACTCATGGAAAAATAACACCAGGAAATTTAATCAGGCGAGAGTTAGATGGAAAATTAGTCTTAATAAACTTTTGGTTAGAAAGAAAAATTACAAGAATTTTAGAACAAAACGAGGAATTATTAATCTCAAAAAATGGTAGCCAAAATAACTCTGATAGTTTACTTTATATACCATTAGAAGAAAGTCAAAAAGAGCTAGATAAAAATAGCGATATTTATGCTCTAGGAATAATTGCTATTCAAGCACTAACAGGATTATCTACTCAAGATTTACTCAAACAAAAGCAGACTAACAAGACTCTAGGACTAGAAATACCTTGGCAAAATCTACAAGTATGCTCTCTAAGTCTATCAAATATCATTGACAAAATGGTAAACAGTCAAGGTAAACAACATTATGACTCAGCTTCAGAAGCGCTTACAGAATTAAAAAACATAGTAATATTTACCAAGAAAAACATTCTCTCAAAACTAGAAACAATAATTACAGTGCCTCAAGAAATAGATACTCCCACACCACCACCTCAACTCAGAAACAACACAAAAATTAGACTTATTGCAGGTTTAATAGTGATAACCATAGCAGGAGTAGCGATCGCCTATTTCTGGCATTGGCAGTTTATATTCAAAGCACAAGCACTCTATAAACAAAGTCGAGAATTAGCTAAACAAGGAGAGCAACAAGCAGCGATCGCTAACTATACTCAAGCACTACAATTAAACCCACAAAATGCAGCCATCTATTATCAAAGAGGCAACTCTTATTATTCCCAAAGAGCTTATGAAAAAGCAATTAAAGACTATACAGCAGCTATTACGATCAAAGAAAATTATCACACTTATTATCAACGTGCCTTAACTTATTATGAATTAGGCGACAATGAAAAAGCGATTACCGATTTAACACAAACATTAAGAATTTATCCCAAGTATACTCAAGCTTATCAAAAACGAGGACTAATTTATGACAAAATTGGGGATTACAAAAATGCGATTCAAGATTATAGTCAATCAATTAAACTTAATCCTCAACATAGCGATGCTTATCTTCATCGAGGAATAGCTAGAGCAGCGATCGGAGACCAAGCAGGTGCAATAAGTGACTACACTCAAACCATAAAACTTAACCCCAGCAATGCACAAGCTTACGAAAGTCGAGGTATAGCTCAGTTTGAAATCGCAGATTATCAAAGTGCAATAGCAGACTACGACCGGGTACTAGAATTAAAACCAGATTATTCCGATACCTATACAAAAAGATGTAGTGCTTATCTAAAGCTAGCAAATTATCGAGCAGCAATTAAAGATTGTCACCAAGCAATAGAAATAAACTCTCAAGATTCTCTAGCATACCATAATCAATGTATTGCGTACTTAAATTTAGGAGAATATCAAAAAGCAGCAGAAAACTGTAGCATAACTATTGAGATGAATCCTGAAAATGCTGAAGCATACAAAAACAGAGGTAGAGTGCGGTCTGCTAGTGGTGATTTGTCTGGTGCTATAGAAGACTTGACCACAACAATCAAAATAAATCCTGAAAATTCTTTTGCCTACAGCGATCGAGGTCTAATTTTCTCAGATATAGGAAACTATCATCAAGCTATTGAAGACTTTGACCAGGCAATAACAATAAATCCGAGTAATGCCATAGCTTATTATAATCGAGGTATTATTCTTTTTGAGCTACAAGAGATACAAGCAGCAATAGCAGACCTTCGCCAAAGTGCCAATCTCTTTTTAGAGCAAGGCAGAACAAAAAATTATCAAAACTCACAAAATATGCTCGAAAAACTACTCCAATAATCAACTGCTTCAACAACCAAATTTTGCTACTTCAAAACCTGTAATATTTGTTTTCCTTGATTAAGTCTACTGACAAAATATTAAAATTTACCTACCACCTAATGCTAGTTCGATCAATGTTTGATAGAAATAGTTATACTTTTTCTAGTAGTTATGATTCTCAAATCAGAATAAATATAGCAGGGAACAGGGAACAGTGGGACAAACAATTTCCCCTGATTCGGATCATCATCCGCATAAGTCCTAACCTACCTGTCTATTCCTATATCTTAAATATTACTTATTAAGGTGAATATCCCTTACATCAAACCTCGTCTTTAAGGACAGAGTTTCAAAGAGATATCTAATGCAAAATCTTTTTAATTCCCCTGATTATTCATAAAATTATTTTTTAAAATTGGTATAATAACAATTTTATAAATCTTTGCTACAAATAGCTAGGTTATTTCTGAGGAGTTAACCCACCCCTAGCCCCTCCCAGTAGGGGAAGTCAGGAATCATAACGAATAGCTTTAATACCATTTATTAAGTCGTAAGTTATCTTTTTAGTCAAAGGGACATCTCCTGCATTTGTCTTTTGATTGCCCTTATTATTTGTAACATTCTTTTTTCAAAATGGTATAACACCTAAAACCTACCACCTACCACCTTATGAGTAACACGAACATGATTGGTCAACTTCTAGATGGACGTTACCGCGTCGTTCAAATCCTGAGTGCTGGTGCATTTGGACAAACCTATCTGGCAGCGGATACTCGTCGCCCTGGGCATCCTCAATGTGTGGTCAAACAACTACGCGCTCCTGGCAATAGTTATACAATAGTTAGAACTGCTCACCGTTTATTTAAACAAGAAGCAGAAATATTAGAAAAATTAGGTAGGCACGAGCAGATTCCTTTACTACTAGCTTATTTTGAAGAAAATAACCAATTTTATTTAGTTGAAGAATTTATCCCTGGAAAACCATTAAATAAAGAAATTATACCCGGTAAACCTTGGCAAGAAAAACAAGTAATCAAACTGTTGTTAGAAATTTTAGAAATTTTGGTATTTGTACATGAAAATGGCGTAATTCATCGGGATGTTAACCCATCTAATTTAATTAGACATCAAACAAATAAAAAATTAGTTTTAATTGATTTTGGTTCTGTCAAAGAAGTTAGTCATAAAATTGCAGCAGAAAATGGAGAGGTACAACGAACAATAGCGACAGGTACTCCTTCCTATATGCCCATCGAACAATTTCAAGGAATTCCTCAATTTAATAGCGATTTGTATGCAGTGGGCATGATTGGTATTCAAGCTCTGACAGGTATTCCCGGTAGCGAACTCCCTAAACTACAAGACCTTCGTCCATCAAATCCTAGTGGTATTCTCTGGCGAAATCGAACCCTATGTTCCTCAAATCTAGCTAATATTGTCGATCGAATGGTACATTACCATTACACAAAACGTTACCAGTCTGTAGAAGAAGTTGTGAAAGCGCTACAGAAAATTAGCAGTCGCCCTCAAAAATTGACAAAACAACTACCCAAAACTAAAAACAATCGAAATTATCAAACTAAAACAAGCTCACGGAGAGTGAAATCTCATCCTTTATGGTTTGTTTTGTTTGGTTTTGCCAGCGTGGGGGTCATTGCAGTGCTGATTGGGTTAGTGTATTTCTTGAATCGCCCAAACCCGGTCAAAGCAGAGAGGATATTTGAGAAAGGGATAGAAAATGCGAACAATGGTAATCAACAAGCAGCAATTGCCGCTTATGACAAAGCAATTCAACTAAATCCCAATGAAGAAGAATATTACTATAAACGTGGCAACGCTTACTATAACTTAGAAAATTACCAAAAAGCTATTGCTAACTATAGCAAGGTAATTAATTTGAACCCTAGCCATGTTAATGCCCATTTTAACAGAGGGACAGCTCGTTATGATACCCAAGATTATGCCGGAGCAATTAATGATTTCACTCAAGTATTGCGCCTCAAACCTCAAGATGCGGAAGCTTTTTATAAAAGAGGATTAGTTCACTACAGCTCTCAAAACTATCCCGCTGCTATTCAAGACCACACTCAAGCTATTCGACTGCAACCCAATAATATAGATGCTTACCATGGTCGAGGATTAGCTCGTGCTGCTAATAATGATTTACAAGGAGCAATCACAGATTATACTGAGATGGTTAGACTTGAACCCCAAAAGATAGATGGTTATTATAGTAGAGGCAGAGCGCGCTTTTTTATGGGAGATTATCAAGGATCTTTAGATGATTATAATAAAGTTATTGAAATAGACCCTGAAAATGAAGAAGCTTATGCTAATCGTTGCAGCACATATTTGAATTTAGCAACTTATGAAAAAGCTATATCTGATTGCACTAAAGCAATTACAATTAACCCTGAAAATGAAGTTGCTTATAATAATCGATGTATTGCTTACCTCAATATTAAAGAGTATGAAAAATCTATATCTGATTGTACAAAAACAATTGAAATTGCTCCCAAAAGTCCGTCAGCTTATACAAATAGAGGATTAGCTTACGCTTCGGCAAATCAACTGGAAAAGGCAATAGAAGATTATACTCAAGCAATAGCTATTAGTCCGAATAATGCAGAAGCTTATGCAAATCGTGCTAGTGTTTATTCTGAACAAGAAAATTATGAGCAAGCGATCGCTGACTATGTTCAAGCAATTCGACTTAACCCTGAATATGCTGATGCTTACTATAGTAGAGGATTGGTTAGAGTTAATCTTGGGGATAGAAAAGGAGCAATTAGTGATTTTGAAAAAGCAGCCAAACTTTATTTAGAGCAAGGTCGAACAGGAGGTTATAGAGATGCCCAATATCAAATTGAGCAATTGAATTAAATGGGGAAATGGAGAGATGGGGAGATGAGCATTTTTCTACCTGCTTGGTGCGCATTCCCTTGCGTCTGGCGTGCCCCGCGGGATCTGACCGCTTTCTAAGTCGATTGGATATGCCGAGGAGACGCGCTCTTGAGAGAGCCGCTACCTCTTACAGAGCTGCTTTCCTATGGTTATGCTGCGCAAACGCTAACGCTAACGCCATCCCACCCTACGGAAAGCTCGAATATCGACCGCTTGCGCCGTGCAACAGTGAGTGCAGTGCGTTGAACGGGTACCCCGACTTAAAGCAACTGCCGAAACCGAAGGGCATGGGGTCGCATCCGCTTTTTCCCCTATTCTATTTCTGAATTTCCTGACTTCTGAAGCGATCTGGAAGGAATATCCCAAATTTGCGTTCCGTTTCCAGTGTTCTCACTTGAATTTACACCTATCACCTACCACCTAAAAACTTTAACGTTCGCGGAACCCATAAGGGAGTTCTATCGTGCCGTGCTATTAAACGGACATAATATTAGTGTTTGATATCAAATCCGTTTAATTGGACATAAAAAAAATCTCGAATCGTCATAACTACGCTCATCTTTGTGATTCTCTCTCCTCCTGACTGCTGAGGACTGACTCCTGACTCCTAAAGACTTAACCAATCTATAACTGTTTAACCGGATTTAATATGACATAGATTGATGATGAACCCTAAGACAGGAAAATTTTTCCTACTATTGTCTATTGCCTATTGCCTGTTCCCTGTTGTCTGTTCCCTACTATAGTATCATGTTAGGCTGAAACTTATAAATAACTTAGCGAGGAGTCAGTCCTCAGCAGTAGGGGGAGGAAAGAAGAAAAGTAAAGATAATTGGCGTCGGTAAATGACAGGATGAAATTTGTAGGGGCAATCCCCCAATGATTAACCGGGGACGGTTACAGAGCGCTACCCCAAAATATAAATCATCCCATCAATTACCAACGCCAGATAATTTTAGTATTTATTCGGTACTGTCAGTTCTTAAATTTTATTTATAACTGATTATCCGAACATGATATAATATCAAAAATAATCATGTCTGATAGAAAAATAGTTACACTCTTAACTGATTTTGGATTAAAAGATGTTTATGTCGGTGTGATGAAAGGTGTAATTTATCAAATTAATCCGACAGTAACGCTAATAGACCTCACCCATGAAATTCCTGCTCAAAATTTATTTGCAGCAAGATTTTGTTTAAAAAATGCTTATCCCTATTTTCCCACAGGAACAGTTCACATAGCTGTTGTCGATCCAGGTGTAGGAAGTGCCAGAAGAGCGATCGCTATTCAATTATCAACAGGTTTTTTTGTCGGACCCGATAACGGTATTTTTAGTGGTGTGCTGGAAAACCTAGAAACACAAGAAATAAAAGTTGTGGAATTGACTAATTCTGACTATTGGCGCACAAATTCACCTAGTACAACCTTTCACGGTCGAGATATATTTGCTCCTGTTGGCGCTCATATTGCTAGAGGGGTTTCATTAGAAAATTTGGGAGAAAAAATTAACCCAGAAAGTTTAGTAAAATTACCTTTAAATAAAATTACTCTCACAGACTCAGGTATTGAAGGTTCAGTTCAATATATTGACTATTTTGGCAATATAATTACTAATATTCCCAGCAGTTATATTCAGGGTAAAACCTGGTTAGTTGTGATTCAAAAAAATGACAATCTTTCATCCTATAAAACTATAGTCAGTGGCAATACTTATAGTGACTGTCAACCAGGGGAAGTAATTGCAATTGTTGGTTCTCACGATTTTGTCGAAATCGCTGCTAATGCTAGTAGCGCTCAATCTCAGCTTAATTTGAAGTATGGAGATAAAGTTCAAATTACTCAACTCTAACTCAGCATTGTTTTTTTCAGTAGACATCTCTAAGTAGGGTTTGCAGCAAAAAGTCTTATGGGTGAGGGTAGGAGTCAGGAGTCAGGAGTCAGGAGTCAGGAGTCAGTATAAATGGGAATTATAGAGGAGGTAGGAGTAAGAATTGTCCCTTGATTTTTCTGCCATAATCGTCCCAAAATACTAGCTTTTTGAGCTTTTTCCACCGAAAAGCTAACACTTTTTTAGACATAAAAATGCTATAACCTTTATCTGTCAATGCTTTTAGATTTAATCAGCAAGCA
>NZ_JAAHGK010000520.1:0-4914 GCF_010672505.1 Okeania sp. SIO2B9
TATAATTCTGTGTAACCTTGTTCTACACATTTATCTACTCCTTCTTGAATAGTTGGACCTGTTAATTCTAAAAAGCAAGGTATCACAGGTCGAGATTTATCTAAATTTTGATAAGCTGCAACAAAATCTAAGAAAGTTTGTTTTCCGTCAGCATCTCGTGTCCCATGACCTATCAATAATAAAGGTCTTTGTAGTGGTAATGGAGGTAATTTATGATTTGTAGATATACTATTTCTTTCTTCTGTTGAAGTCAGATTTTTTTGTGCTTTGATTTCGGAATTTTGAGTTGAATATTTCATTAATTATCCTTTCCTGTTTCAGGCAGGAAGCTAGGGTTGACAAGTGATAAGTAGGTGTTATGGCCGATCGAGTTCTTTTGATTAGTAAGTAGTTATTTATTTTGTATATTAAATACTTTTATCAATTTGTCGATTTACCGAAAAATTGTGGTTTAAAGCCTCCTCTTTTAAGGGGATAAAAGCGGTCGTTAGCGTAGCTTCCCGTAGGGTGGGATGGCGAGGGGACCTCGCCATATCCAATGGACCAAGAGAAGAAAAATTTTCATGATTATTCAATCCTATCCGTTTTAAAGGAGAGGTAATTAATTAATAATTAATAATTATTGAAAGTTGCCGCACAGCCTCGGAATTACACCGGAGTTTCCCCACTTTTTCAGCAAAATATATATAGCAATTAGCACATCGCCCATGAATATTGTAAGCATTCAGCCGTCAGTTATTACTTTTAATTTTAGATAAAAGCTTTACTAATTTAGTCAGAATTTACACTTACTATCAAAGCTAGCTTTATAGTCTATATTCATTAAAATTTATCAGAGCTGAGAGCTGACAGTTAATAGCTGTTTGAGCAGCATTCCCCAGGAAATGCTTACTGGATATTCAGATTTTTTTCTCGATATTCTCTCGTTTTCAAGGCTAGTTAATATCTTTAATTTATACAGAAATTGCTATCAATTATTCTTGTATTTTTTGATTCTGATTTACAGCACATTGCAGGTTTATGAGGTACAGATTATCTAATCATTATTTTAATGAATGAATAATGAATATTGTTCTTCTGTTACTGTACCTCATTTACTTGAAAAGTGGTGTAACTTTTAGTTATTTTAGCAAACTTAATTTATTATGCAATCCTTAAAAAAATCTAATGATTAATTAAAAATTGCTAGATTACTACTATTAAAGTTATTCATACCAAATCCGCCCATAGAAAGCTAGTTTTTCGGGTGCATCTCTTATGTGCAAAAATACTTTTTTCCTATATATTCCCTGTTGCCCGTTGCCTTCCGAAGCTGTTGCCTAAAAGCGATAAATTTTTGGCTTTATTCAAAATTCTGACTTCAGGCAGAGGTACTGATAACTGATAACTGAAATGACCCCCATTTACCATTACCCCATTTACCATTACGCTCCACAGGACTACCAAATTATTCTATTTATCATTGTGTTTAGCACTCCAATAAAAAACGGCAGGGGGATGAAATTAAGGTTGCACGCCAGAAAAAATTCTGATATAGTAAATAGACTGAGGTAAATTTGAAAATAAACATGATTTTTTATTCAACGCAATAATCAAGAATATCACAAGAAGGGCGATCGCGAAAATAGTATTACTGAAAAAGGAAGATTTTCAGAAAATTCCCCCTACTCCCCCAAGGTCAATTTATTGTCACGCTTAGAAAAAAGGAGGAGGAGGTGGGAAGTGTGGGAGGTGTGGGGATCGCAAGATATAAAAAAATATAGGGTTGTAAATATTCGGGCGACGACAAAGAATTAGCCCTGCTCCCAGGAGGGGAAGTGTGGGGAGATTCGTATATTTGCACAAATGTATTTCTTATTAATATTCTCTGACGACAAAGAATTAGTCATGCCCTACCCCCCCCACTTCTTCTTCAACAATTAAAAAAATTTAAGTTGTCAAATCTCAGGCCAAAATAAGACTTTTAGTATTGATACTTATAAAGAATAGAATATCTACAAAAGAAAAAATATTCAAAATGTGGACTTGTTAACTACAAAAGAAAGTTCTGCGGGATATAGGGAAATAAAAAAATTCAGCTTTCAGATGATATATGTAATTTCAAGGAACAATCATCTCCTATTTATAGACATAACTTTATACTATATTAAAACCAGTCTTAAGCTGAAAAAAAGTTGTGAGGAGAAAACAATCTTTCACCTCTAACGGCAATTCTCAACCAGAGTTAGCCTAGAATATTCAAAACTAATTAAGCAAGATTGGAAACAAAACGATAGAATCGTAAGCCGTAGTATCTGACCAAATAATCTGATAATTACCATGAATGACACAACAAACGAATTACTCGAAAATATGCCCAGGGAGCAGAGGGTTGGGCAACTGCGCAACTTAATTGAAACTTTACACATAGCTGATGAAGTGGCCAGTAAAGGCTATCTAATCACTAGCTCAGAGTTAGCAGATTTAATGGACATCAATGCCAGTGCTGTCACCAGCCGTGGAGACCATTGGGTCTGGCGGAACTGGGTAGTATCTAGAGTACGTCGTGAAGGCAACCAAAGTGCGATTCGTTTCTGCTAAAAGTCAAGGCCATCAGGTTATAGCAGAAGGCAGAAGGCAGAAGGCAGAAGGCAGAAGGAAAAATCTTACCTGGCCTAAGTTTTAGATTCTTGAGCTGTCCGCGCTCTTTGCTTCAAATGCTATAAGACGTGAGTAGAGTAAGGCCATTAGCCTTATAACTAAATGACCTTGGAGGTGAGATTCCTTCCGCCCAGGTGCAGGGTTGACAGCATTACCCCTACGGTAGCGACTAGCGACCAATCCGTAAAGCGGGGTAAAAAGGTGGTAAAGCTTTAAGCTTAAATGAGTTTCCATCAAGCACAATACCCATTGGATAGCGAAAAGCGAAGATGTAATTGAAGCGTCGTAATTTTCAACCAGTGAAAGAAGCTGTGACACTGGAGCCAAAAGGCACAGGATAGGGAGTTAGCGAGATTTGGTTCGGCTAATAAGCACTTCCCGTAAACCCGGCGTAAAGCATCATCCTAAAGGTATATAAATAAGGTCGTTTGGAACGAAGTAACCCATGAAAAACTCTTGAATAGTTATTTAGGGTTTGCGCTTCACTAGTCTTTGAGTAGGGGTAGGAGACAGGAGACAGGAGACAGGAGACAGGAGAAATTGGAATTTATAGGAGGTAGGAGCTAAGTTTTGTCTCTTGATTTTTCTGCCGAAGTCTTGTCTAAAATACGCTCCTTTTTGAGCATAAAGAGCTGAAAAATTTGTACCTTTTAAAGGTCCTAAAAAGGCTAAAGCCTTTATATGTCAATGCTTTTAGATTTAATCAGCAAGCCCTATTTAGAACTCAGAAGTTAGAACTCAGAAGTCAAATTCTTGCCGTGACTATATTTAAAAGGCGCATATGGCGAGTGCTACAACTCTTTTTAGAGTAAAATAACTGACTGCTGATAACTGATAACTGATAACTGATAACTGATAACTGATAACTGATCAAGTAGGTGCTAACCGGATGTTTGATTGGGAAGGATTGTGTCAGAAGCAAAGGCCCTTATTTAATGTAATGGGATAAGCTGACGGACACACGGTGATTTGGAATGTAGAGTTTGATTAGGTAATAGAAATGTCCAATACGAGTTTGAAGACTACGGTGGAATGGCAGGAATGGCGCGATATTAACTGGTTAAAGGTTGAGCGTCACGTCTTTAAGTTACAGGAAAGAATCTACAGAGCCTCTGAGAGTCGTGATTTTGTTGCATTTCGTAAGCCCCAAAAAACTTTGTTGAAGTCCTGGTACGCTAAGTTATTGGCGGTGCGTGGGGTAATTCAAGATAACCAGAGTAAGGAAATTTTGTCTTCGGAAAAGCTGTTTGCTTTGGCTGAAACTTTGGACATAACTGGCAAGGTTAAGTCTAGGAGAGGCACTATGGAGGACTACGCTCTACAAATACTTGTCAAGATGGCTCTGGAGCCAGAATGGGAGGCTATTTTTGAATCTAGTTGTTATGGGTTTAGGCCGGGGCGATCGCCTCAAGATGCTGTAGAAGCAATTTTTGGTTTTGTCAAGCTGGAGCCTAAGTATGTGCTTGAGGCTGACATTGCTAAGTCTTCTCAGGGTATTAACTACGAACTATTACTGGAAAGGCTGGGTACTTATCCTACATTGCGTCGAAAAATCAAAGCTTGGTTAAAGACTGGTGTGATGGATGGGGAAGGGTTATTTCCAACTGATGAGGAGATGGCAAGGGGTGGGGTTATTTCTTCACTTCTGGCAAATGTGGCTCTTCATGGTATGGAGGAGCAAATCAAGGAGTATGCTGAAATTTTTGATTTTCAATCTGTGGAAAGCGGGTATGAGATGTCAAGGGTGGATAGGAGTGAATACTTGGGTTTGGTTCGCTATGGTAGTAGTTTGGCGATCGCTCATAAAGATATAGATATAGTTCAAAAATGCCTAGTAAAGGTTGGAGAGTGGTTGTCTGAAATGGGGCTGGAGTTAAAACCAAGTGAAACAAGAGTGGTTCATACTCTATATGGGTATGGTGGAGAAAAACCAGGGTTTAATTTCTTGGGGTTCAACATCAGACAATATGAGGTGGGCAAAAATCAAGGTAAGCTTGGTTTTAAAACTGAGGTCAAACCAAGTGACCAGAGCATGAGGAGTCATTATCGTCAAATTGCTGAGGTGATCGACCGACATAAGTCTGCACCACAGGCTGTTTTAATTAGAAGGCTTAATCCTATTATTAGGGATTGGGTAAACTATTACTCGGCTGTAGTGAGTAAGAAAACCTTTAGGGATTTGGATCATTTAGTGTACCAAAAACTCTGGCGTTGGGCAAGAAGAAGACATTCCAATAAAAATAATGACTGGATTTCTCAAAAGTATTGGCATTA
>NZ_JAAHGK010000521.1:0-4911 GCF_010672505.1 Okeania sp. SIO2B9
TAGTTGAATAGGAATCTACCATACTGAGAGTTTGATCGTAACCTCGCATTGTGTTTGCTATGAACAATAAATTTTTAAGCTTTAGGCTATCTAATTATGTTAGTAACATAACTTAAGCTTTCAGCCTATTAACAATTAAAAGAAACTGACACAAGCAATCTCAAATTAATGTATCAGCTACTCATTATCAAAAATGACAACTATTTAGACATGAAGGGTGTACCTCATAGTTGCCCCCCTTTCTCTTCCCACTTTATGAGGTAAGAATTTAGATGAGGGTTTTCATTTCTCATCTAACAGATGAAAAATAACACGCTAACCATAAACCTTTTAATCAATCCCAGAAAGGGATGAACTATAGTTATTATTTTTTTCTATTACACCTCCTTTTTTTCTTAGCACCTACTCTTACTATTACATCTCCTATTAATCTTAGGGTTGGTTGGTAAGATTTCCAGGTGACTATTTTTATTAGTTTAATGCTAGCAATAATCTGTACATTAATTTAGCTCCGCTATTTATCATGTTGAATTTAGAGAAGTATTCATAGTTTTTTCAAACATAGGACTTAATTTTAACTATAGATAAAAATTTTGCCCAACTGCTGACTGCTAATATTTTCAAGACTTGTTGGTTCAGTATTATTACTGATTCCTATATTATGATAATTAATTTTATTCTATCTGCGATAGTTGAAGTCTAATTGGGGAAAAACTAAGTACTTTCCAGTATAACAACTTAATTCGAGCAAAAGTCACTCTTAATTATCCTCATACTTATGATTTTTTTGTAGTTACGGTCATTACAGATCGATCTTTTGTTGTTTATTCTTCTGTAATCTAACACAAATTAATTAATTATTTGAATTTTTATGTTAATTTTTACACTGTGGTGTCAATCTTTAAATAATAGCAAATTTTGATATTTGTAATTTCTTAACTGTCTTATTGTAACTTTGGAGCTGACCTGTGAGCAAAAAAACTGTCAAGGTAGACTTAATAATCTGAAAAATATCTAATTTAGAGAGTTTGCTACTGCGAATAATACTTATCCTTTACATCATTATGTACACTCAATTGGTATTATAACAGATACCCCTTATATGTAAGTTATCTCAAACTTTAGCAATTAGGGTTAAATATTTACGTTAAGATAAATTAATTTTTTGATGGTAACAGTTTAACATCAAGATTTATGAGCAAACTTTTGTAAACACAAAGTTAAGGCGAGTGAAAATAGAAAATATGAAATCAATTCATTGCCAGCGCTGAATATGAAAATAGTTAGTATTAACTGTTGATAGATGCTCTTAACTGCTAAACATAAGTAAAATAACAAACTACAATTTTTGCCAGAAATTGATATTTATTAAGATTTATTAATTTAAGTGTGACTTTCTCATATTTGCCTATTTATTCCAAATAAGAACCTTTTCTCAAAAATTTGATGTAATTTTCAACAAAAGGGCGAGTAATCTTTCTGTTAGTGATTCTTTGCCCACTATGATAGTGAATCTGAGCATGAACATGATAACCAGAAGTTCTTCCTGTAAGTCCTTGAATACCAATTGGTTGTCCTTTCTTAATTCTTGTTCCTCTTCTTGGTGGAGAACCTTGAACTAAATGACCCATCAACCAATAATAATTAGTCCCATCACACATAAGTTCAACTATCTGACCTGCACCTTGGGCAGTTGTAAAACTTCCATTTGTGCCTTGAAATCTAGTTCTAAGAATAGTTCCTTGACAGGGTGCTGGAATGGGAATTTTTAATTTACCATTTTGTTCTAGAGTAAAATCGTAAGCTCCAGGAGGACTATCGTCAATCAAATAAGGTGTATGAACTACATAAGGGAGAAACCGATCGGATTTACCATAGTATGGGGGAAACAATGGACTAATTTTCTGGAAGTGTTCTTGTACCCATTCTTGAACAATGTCA
The DNA here is from genome assembly GCF_010672505.1 of Okeania sp. SIO2B9. Taxonomy (NCBI): domain Bacteria; kingdom Bacillati; phylum Cyanobacteriota; class Cyanophyceae; order Oscillatoriales; family Microcoleaceae; genus Okeania; species Okeania sp. SIO2B9. The sequence continues at coordinate 1,942 of NZ_JAAHGK010000521.1, forward strand.
ATTTTTTTTATAGTTTGCTCGAAAATTTTGACTCCTGTTTTTACGAAAGGAGCTAGCACTGTTATATAGATCAAAGATATAAAGATCAAAAAAACTAAAAAATTTTTAATACTGCCAGTATAACGATTATCTTTTGCGTGAAAGGCAAGTTGTTTAATTATCAAAAAAAATGGTAATTGAGGGTACTTTATTGAATTTTTAGATATTTTTTTATATTTTAATTTTAGCGGAAATTTTTTCAAGAAAAATTGCATAATTGAATTTTTATTATTACAATCAATTGGGAATTATAAAGACAGTACAGTTGCACAATACTAAAGATGGTTTTCAGAAAATCATCTTGATTTATCAAAAACTTATAGATTCTCCTATTACGTCTTCAGGGCAAATAGAAGTAAACTATGTACCAATAGATAGTTTTTAAACATACTATAACTGTAGAACTTAAAGAATAAATTTTACCTATTTTGTTTTTTTTAGTTTGATATAAAATTCTTCATTATGTATCTGCTAAATTCCAGACATTGAGATTAAAAAATATAAAATTTTAAAATTTTTTCTATATATATTAGCAATCCTAAATCCTATGTAAAAAATTCAAAACATACTTAATAAGTTTGAAACTTTTCCTTCTATAATTTGTTGCCTTTGTTTTCTGGATAAAAAATTGTCAGTTATATAGTAATTTCATTTGAGTTGCGTAAAAAAAATGGACGCTTTTAGGCAAAAGGCAATCATGTTAGAAGCAACAGGTAAGAAGGTTTGCCGGACTTTTTACTGTTAGTAAATAACTAACTCTTGTTTGACATCTCATTTGAAAACGCTATAGTAATTTTCATTTAGTTAGATAGGATACAGATGCTACAGTTTAAAGGTAGCTATACTTATAATTGATTTAGTTCAGTAAAAAAAAGTCAGTCTAACCTTATTACTTTTTTTCTCATCCTCCGAGTTAAATAATCAGCACTTACTTCTAGTTTCTAGTATTTTAAAATCAAAAACTGTAGTAATGCTACTACTAACTAATACCTATTTCATGTAAAGCTACACAGAATGAGGTTTTAGGTATTGTATATTATACCAATTTAATCTGAAGTGGCATAGAACTATCAAATTTATTAACTTGTATATCTCGATCTAAAGTCAACTTTGACGAAAATAATTCTATGCAACTTCTGATGAATTTGGTATAAGGAAATAGCAAAAAATCAATTATCCAATTCTTGGACACCTCCTCATCTCTGCTCCCTACTAAAGCAGGGCTGTTTCATTCTAAACTGTGCCATTTTATGCATTGACTAAACCACGTTATTTACAGCTTTAGGAATTTTATCTTTCCCTGTCTGAAAATCAATAAATTCATTGTCAAAATCTAGAATGAAATTACCCTGCTACTCAAGAAATATATTTTTATTTAAATTATTTAAAGTCCCTAATAAGAATTAATTTGAGTTATCTTTAATTACCCACTTCCACAAAATATTAGTAGGTCCTTGAGCACTAATCTGACATACTTGTTCTTCTAAACGCTTTTGTTCTTCAGGAGATAAACCCCAAAGAATATGTCTACTTTGCCAAACTAAAACAGCAGTTGTCATACCAATACACAAACCTAAACCAAGTGTCGGTAACCTATGATAAATCAAAGCGTAACGTACAGCAATCCAAGTAAAATGCTCTGCCCACAAAGAAATTTCTCTGCGTAAACTCCAGAGACTTAGAAAACCAATACTCATCCAAAGCAACCCAACTATCAGCCATCTAACGTAGATGATTAGTCTGTAAAGTCTTTCGACTCGGACTTTTAAAACTGGATCATCTTTGTTCATTTTGAGGAAGAAATAAGCAAGAGTAAATTTTTATGATATACCAATTTAATCAAAGACTATGACAAAACTTTTTAGAAGAAATAGGGAAAAATTAAGTATTATAATTTTCAAATTATCATTTTCCTATAGTTATTTTTAAATAGGGCTTGCTGATTAAATCTCAAAGTATTTACAGATAAAAGTTTTAGCCTTTTTGGGGTCGAATTGCAGTGCGCCTGTTTCAGTCTAAAACCCTCAAAAAGGAGCGTATTTTAGGCGCATAGTTGGGCAGAAAAATTATTCTTACAATTCTTACTCCTACCTCCTCTAAGTAACCATGTCTCCTGTCTCCTGTCTCCTATCTCCTGTCTCCTACCCTCACCCATAAGACTTTTTCAGCAAACCCTAAACAGTATTTTCTTGGTCTTCTGGTAATTGAAAATTTTCTACTACTGGGTTAGGAATAGATTGACCAATACGCTCGCGCCACCAAGCTAAAAGTGTACTAGCAATAAAAATACTAGAGTAAGAACCTGCAATAAAACCAATAATTAAAGCTAAGGCAAAATACTTTAAAGTTTCACCACCAAATAGAAGAATGCCTACTAACGGTAATAGAGTAGTCACAGTAGTATTAATAGATCTGGTCAAAGTTTGATTGACTGCATCATCAACAATACGATCTATTGACTCTCCTGGATAGCGCTTAATTACTTCCCTAACTCGGTCATAAATTACCACTGTATCGTTAACCGAAAATCCAATAATAGTTAGTAGAGCAACCAAGAATAAACTATCTACCTCAACACCAACTACTAAACTAATAATTGAAAAAATACCCACCGTCACTAATATGTCATGGAACAGAGCGACAAAAGCAAATACTGCATAGTCCAACTGGAATCTAAAAGTTAGATAGACAGTAATACCAAAGAAAGCAACCAGGAGAGCTGATATTCCAGAAGTAAAAATTTGTCGTCCCAAAGTAGGGCCAACAGTATCAATTTGTGTAGAACTTGGATCGAATTCACCAAACTCTGAACTTAAAGCAGCGATTAATTTAGTTCTATTATCAACATCTAGAGTTTTGGTGCGTATGTCAAGAGCTTGTTTTTCTTCTCCTACAACTTGAATCTTGCTATTACCTAAATCTTGATTGCTC
>NZ_JAAHGK010000522.1:0-4902 GCF_010672505.1 Okeania sp. SIO2B9
GGCACGAGCACCGGCACCGCGCGGCTGATGTCGGTGTTCGTCAGGCAGGTCGCCGTGCCGATCGCGACCTCGCGCGTCTGGGTGTCGACCACGACGATCGACCAGGTGGGCCGTGCGGGAAGCGCCAGGGCGGCGGCGCAGGCGACGAGCGCCAGGGGGCGCAGGGGAAAAACTATATCTATTCAAGAAAATAGAATTGTTAAGGCCAAAAAATCACAAAGGATATTCCAAATATATCAGGTACAGATATTATACCATTTTGATAAATGTTTGTTACAAATGGTAGGGAAGTTGCATGCAAGGTCCGTACGAAAGAAGGATGAGGGAAGAAGGAAGAAGGAGGAAATATCAAAAAAAAAGGGGAAAACAATAGATATAAATATCTAAAATGAATTGGAGCAGCTATTTTTAAGCATACCTGGTCGATATCTACCTTTTTGTAGCATTCTTTTTTCAAATTGGTATTAGCCACCTATTTTTGTAGTGCGGGTATCTTGCCTGCCATAACTGTACCTCACCCAGATAGAATTTTCTGTAATAATAGCTATTTATATTGACTACTGACTATTGACTACTAAAAATAACCCAAATATTTGTAGAAAAAATTTATCAATTTAGTATAATTTCTTGCTTTTCTCTTCCTTCAAAAAAATTGGCGATTGCTTACTTAAAATATGCAAAATCTAAACTAATCAAACTATCGTAATTCTCAAGAATGGTGAGGTACAAAATTAGCAAGTTTTAGGGAAAAGGGGATAGAGAATAGAAAAGAAGAAAAACAGCTATAACTGAGTAACCTGATAAACTCTATAAATATACTAATGAAAAAAAATCCAGAAAATTTCTTAACCTTTTCCTTTTTACTTCTTCCTTCTTGCCTCTTGATTAAATAACTCCAGAAATTTTTTAACTTCTTGCTTATTCAATAACTTCTTCCTTCTTCCTTCTTACTTCTTACTTCAAATAATTCCTGTTGTAAACGATAAATAATTGTATCCGGTTCAACCTGACTTAAAATATCCTGAATAACTATATCTTGTCCCAAAGGTCCCCAAGTACAACCCTTTTCCAAATAAACCTTAGTAGCTCTACCAATAGCATAAATTCCATAAGCTGCAATAGAAGCTTGAGTAATAGCAACTCCTGCATAAGAAGTAACACCAACCTTTCCTAAACCTAATAATAAACTACTTCCCAACTCCCCTAATAACATACCACCCTCGCTAAATATAATTATTTTCCAAAGTTTACCTGCTTCATAGCTAGTCATGGGCAAATTATAGAGACGAGACAAAGAGCGAATTAAAGCTAAATCTATTACAGTAGTTCCCATCACATCAATAATAGCAACAGGATTAATAGCAACAGCTAAAGCTTTATACTTAGCAAAATCCCAGATTAAATCATCAGCTTCATCTTGTTTAATCTTAACAGTTTTATGGGCAATACTTACCTCAGCTTCTCTTGCTTGTACTAACGCATTTAACGCTAAAAGCGATCGCCCTTCCCGCTCTAAAATAGTAATTATTTTTTGTTTCAACGGATCTATTTGAGGCGATGGAGTTTCCCATTCGTGAGTCACATTACCATCAGGCCATTCAATTTTTACAGGTATAGGAGCTGGTTCTGCTGAGACCATTACTACTTCTGTCGGAGAATAAATATTTTCTAATTCTTCTGATTTATCGGCAACAATATTTTGCAAATTTTTATAAATATCTTCTCGTTCAGCTTCTGTATATAAATCAATTTTATTAAACACTAAAATTAGCGGTTTTTTAGCCTTCCTTAATTCACACAAAGCATCATATTCAGTGCGGGTAAGATCACCAGAAACAACAAATAGAATTAAATCTGCTTTTCGAGTAACTTCCTTAGCCATTTCTCCACGAACTTGACCTGCTACTTCATCTAATCCAGGAGTATCTATTAAATCTATTTTTGCTGTCTCTTGTTGATGAGAATTAATAAAAATATTAGGTGTCCATCTAATCGCACGAGGCCATTGAGTCACACCATTTAGAGGACCTGTTTCTAATATTTTTTCACTTAATAAAGCATTTAAAACTGCTGATTTTCCACGACTTACAAGACCAAAAACTGCTATTTGGATTACTCCTTGGTCTAGCTTATCGATGTTGGATTTTAATAAATCTAATTGAGTTTTTAAGGAGGATAAAAATTCAGAAGTTATTGTTTTTTGTGCCGTATTTTGCAAAGCAGAATATCTATTTAGAGCTTTTCGTAAACTTGCCCTAGCACGTTTCCAGTGTTGTTGACCTTGTTTCTGGTAATTTTCTGGGGATTGATAATATTCTGTCACTATTTCTGAGTAAATATCTGAGTTAGTCAAGGCTATATTTAATAGGGAAGAAGGAAGAAGGAATAAGTAAGAAAGGAATCAGGTTTTTGAGTAACTTATATAGCAGAAGGAAGAGGGAAGAAGGCAGGAAGGAATCAGGTTTTTGAGTAATTTTTATTTTTATTATATAGCAGAAGGAAGAAGGAAGAAGCAAAAGGCAAGAAATAAGAAGGCTTTAGTTCTCTAGGAGAGAAGGAAAAATCTAGCTTTGTCTAAGTTTTAAGCTTTTGATATGTCAAATACATTAATGGCAACTGCTATATATAGAAATTCCATTTTAGTTGTGAAAAAAATTTTTCGGAATTATCTAAAAGGGAACGAGGGCAGAGAGTTTCATTTTTTTGACAAAGCATTTAGAATTACTATACTTAACTTTTTTTATGCTTTTTTAATTTACAAGAGATAATTTTACAGTCAAGAAAACTACTAAATTTATGAAAGCTAGATTATCTTTTTCTTTTGGGTTTAATACCCCGGTTTAATACCCCAGCGTCTACATGGTGTTTTCAATTAGTTGTGGTTTGACTCTCCATCCATTTTTTCCTTTTTCTTCCTTTCTTCTTCCTTCTTCCTTCTTCCTTTATTCTGCCTGAGTTTGCAGAAGTTCCACTTTTTTCTGCTGTGGCAAAATATGATTTATTACTTGAGGAACAAAAGATTTTAAGAAATTATTTTGTTGAGTTTGGCTAAATACACTTTGTAGAATTTTGCTTAATTTCTCTATATTCAGAGAATTACTATTTGTCTGAGTTTGAAAATATTCTACTAAACTAATACCTGCGACTCTTGTTAGATAAGCAGCACTTACAGCTTGAACTGCACCACCTGCTACAAAAGTTATAGTATTACTTTTCAGGATAGTAGTTAATGTTTTTGTCGAAATTTCTACTAAGCCTAATTTTAGCATTAGCTCTGCTATAGTTCCTGCTACTTGCTTGCCTTGTTCGAGGGAAAATTTTTGCTCATATATAGCACTTAAATCTACTATTAATTGAGCATTTATAGCTGCTGTTGCTAATAAATCTAAAGCTGGAACTGGATTAGCAAATGCTGTTGCTGCAGCTATCCATTGATACTGTTCAATTATCGGAATAGCACGTTCTCGCCTGACCTGATTTAATATACTCTTCGCTTCAAGTGTAACTATTTCTGCTTTTCTTTTAGTAGTTGCCCAGACTAATTTTTCTGTTTCTTTTTCTAATGTTTGATTCAGTTTTTCGATCAATCCAGATATTTCTGGTAATGGTTGTTCTGTAGATTCTTTAATACTCCCATCTTGCTGATGTTTTCGTACTTTAAGGGAGTTAGGTTTGGCAGAAATTCCTACTAAATTTTCTTCTGAGTTAATGGTAGATAAAGTCTCTTTTAGTTTCTGTAATATCTGGGGTTTTTGGTCTGGCAAATATTGGTCTTGTTTATTCCAAACTAGGATAAAACTTTGACCGAGAGATGTTAATTTTGATAATGCTTGATATTCTGAATCTGTTAAGTCACCTGTAGTAACAAATAATATTAGGTCGTAAGGTGAAAGAGGATTAACTTGAGTATCTTCATCTGTTTTCATCCATTCTTCCTGCCATGTTAAATCGCTAATTTCTAACTTTTGAGAATTAGTAGATAGCCATTGAGAATTCAATATTTCAGCTAAAGAAGTTTTACCTACTCCTCGATAACCACTCACTACTATACTTAATTCTTTTCTTTCTAGTTCGTTAGTTAATGTGGTTGCTTGTTGACGTAGTTGGCTAATTTCTTCAGATTTGTTACTGCTGTTTATTTCCTGGGAAACCTTATCTAGAGTAATAACTGATAAGGCGATCGCTTCCTCTGCTATTTCTTTTGTTGGTGGTGCAATTATAGTAGCTTTATGGAGTGTTTTAGACCGTGGTTTTTTTAACAACAAAACTCCTAGACCTGCTGCCATAATTCCTAACATAGTAACTCCGCTAAATTCTGCCACGGAATGTTGGACACTATCTAATAACCATAATAGTAGAGATAATCCGATGCCTCCTACTAATATTGGTCTTTGTAATTTTATAGCCATTTTTATTATCCTCAGAAACTTCTTTAGTTATTCATTTTATCATGTTCAGCTTATTACTATCTTAACTCTTCTTCTAAGTTATTTTTATAATCAATCTATGATTAAGTTATTTAGCTGTATTGTAATTTTCCTAGATTGATTGAGCCTTAAATTCATATATAATAAATGCGGGAAATGTGAGATGAAGTTGGATGGAAATAACTACTATTTTTTCAATGTGTGTGCAATGTTTGTGTCATAAGACCTAGAAACTAGGCCCACCTCAATCTTGAACAACAGTTTTATATCAGGAAAGGCAGAGGGCAGGAGGCAGAAGGCAGAAGGGAATTCTGACTCCTGACTCCTAAGAAATACCCTAACTATTTGTAGCAAACATTTACCAAACTTGGTCTATGTTGCTCGCAAATATTGGTGAAATTAATATTTCGATTAATGATGTAGGTTACTGTATCTCCGACTTGGCGTTGGCGTAGTTCATCGGCAGTGGATTGAA
>NZ_JAAHGK010000523.1:0-4897 GCF_010672505.1 Okeania sp. SIO2B9
AATAGGAACAATACCTACCTGGAGTTTAGCGCGTCATTCTGGCTTAAATAAAAAACTTGCTTTTGCTATGGTAATAGTTTATTTATTATACCCAGTAGTGTTCAATCTCAATTTATTTGATTTTCATCCAGAAGTAATGGCATTGCCATCAATGTTAGGAGCAATTTTAGCAGCAAAATTAGATAAAACTTTTTGGTTTTGTATAGCTATTATTTGGGTTTTAGGTTGTAAAGATGCTTTATCTTTACCTATTGCTGGAATGGGTTTTTGGTTATATTTCTATGAAAAAAAACGACTGTGCGGAGCAATAGCTTTATTTGCTGGTGTAGCTTGGTTTATTATTGCTACTCAAGTACTAATACCTTATTTTAAAGATGGTCAACCACCAGGAGGAGTCGGACGTTATCAATATTTAGGTGGCTCTATACAAGAAATTTTACTGAATATATTTTTAAGACCAGAACTGGTGTTTGGTAAATTAATTTCACTGAAAACTCTAGAATATTTACTATTACTAAATCTGCCCGTAATTTGGTGGCTTGCTCCTAAATATTTAACTCCTTTAATAGCAGCTTATCCCGTTTTGGCGATGAATATTTTATCTAAAATTGATGCTCAAAGAGATTTAATTCATCAGTATTCTTTGCCAATATTACCTTTTTTATTAATGGCTGTAATTTATACTATTGCTGATGGAAAATGTGGTTTATGGTATTGGTTGTGGAATTTACGCAAACCTCAAACAGATAAAGCTGAAAATATATCTACAATAGTTGGCGATCGCTTACCAAAATTTATTATTATTTGGTCTTGCATCGGATTTTTAGCTTTGGCTAAATATGGGTATTTTTGGTCTATTTATTTAGATTATCTAGATACTTGGCAAGCAGCACGAGAAGCAGTTGCTTTAGTGAATACAAAAGGCGGTGTTTTTACTACTTCTGAAATTACGCCTCATTTAACTCATCGTAAGTTTATTAAGTTAATTGTTGAAGAAGATGAATTACCAACAAATGAAGCATTAGTTGAGTATGATTATGTATTGGTAAATGTACGTCATCCAGGGTGGAAAAGTAGTCAGGAATATTCAGAAAAATTAGTAGATAAACTCAAAGTTAATTCAGAATTTCAGCTTAGTTACGAACGGGATGATGTTTATTTGTTCAAAAAATAGGTATAGCGCTACGCGCAAGTCAAAAGTTAAAAGTAATCTCTAAGTGAGTTTTAGATGCCCAAATGCGTAGAGAGCGATCGCCTATTACCGTTGATTTAAACTATTTAGGGCTTGCTGATTAAATATCAAAGCATTGACTTATATTGGTTTGCTGCCTTTTTTTGTCTTGAAAAAGTGCAAGCTTTTCGGTCGCTCAAGCTCAAAAAGCTAGTATTTTGGGACGATTATGGCAGAAAAATCACTCTTACAATTTTTCCGACTACCTCCTCTACAATTTCCCGTTCCTCCTGTCTCCTGTCTCCTGTCTCCTGTCTCCTGTCTCCTGTCTCCTACCCCTACTAAAAGACTTTTTCAGCAAACCCTATTTAACTGGACATAATATTATCAGAACTTACGCACCTGCAACGTATTTTCGTCATTGCAACCCACAGGGTTTGCGGAGCATTCCGGGACGGAAAGCAATCTCAAATCCTAATTTTTTGTACTTCATGCGTAAGTCCTGATTATTTAATTCATGCTACTCTAAAAAAATGAAAGCATAAAATAGGGGGCTAACAATATTATGCGATCGCTGTAAATTTTATGTCGGTACTTCTACTAATTTTGCTACTTCTTCACCAAGACGTATGAAATGGTTAGGATTTAAAGTAAGTAACCGATCTACCTCTACTTTAAAAACAACTTGAGCAATTAAACCATCGTAAATTCCACCTCCTGTTAAATTCAAATTTACCATTTTATTAATAACAGTTTGATAATCTTCAGTAGAGAGAGAAATCACTTCAAATTCTGCTAAATTTTCTCTGATTAATTGTTGTGCAAGTTTTGGGGAAACAGCAGGTTTTATCGGAAGGCGAGTTAAAACGGAATAGAGTTCTGCCAAAGTATGAGTGCAAATTATTCCTTGAATATTTCCAGATTTAACTTTTTTTAATCGTGAAAGACAAGCTGAATGTTTAGGATGATTAGTCCATAATGCAGTGACTAAAACACTTGTATCAAATAAAGCTTTTACCACGATGTTAATTCATTAATTCTTTCTGTTCTCAGTTCATCAATGATTGTTTCTGTATTACATATCGGTTCAGCTTTAAAGACTAATATTCCATCTTCATAGTAGGTTTCTAATTCTGGTTCTAAGGGTTGAAGAATAAGTTGACCATTTTCAACTTTTAAGGATAACTTAGTTTGATTGTTAATTCCTAATTGCTGGCGTATTTTTTCAGGGATTTCGATACGACCAAATTGATCGACAGTGAGTTGTTCCATATTGTAATTATCTGCTGTAATAATCCTCTTGAACCATCAGAGTTTAGTAGTAGACTGACACAGCTAAAACTGTGCAGAGTGCTTTTTTCGTATAATTCTTATTATAGCAAGGTTTGAGAATTTTTTCCTAATGCACCATTTAAGGTGTGTCAGTCCATTAGGGTGCGTTGCGTCAGTCCTGATATTATTTCATCCATGCTACTCTAAAAAAATGAAAACATGATCGGAGGGGGCGAACAATGACTACAGAAACATCTCCCAAAACCGAGTTACTCACCGAAGTAACTCCCGACTGGGAACCACCCATGCCACCTACAGACTTAATCTTTGATGATGGAGAACTCTTGGAAAGCAAACGTCACCGTATTGCCATGAATCTTCTGATAGATTCTTTGTATCAACATTGGTCAGACCGCAACGACTTTTTTGCTGGTGGCAATATGTTTATTTATTATAGTAGCGCTCAAGCGAGAAATCGTGATTACAAAGGTCCTGATTTCTTTGTGGTTTTGGATGTTGATGGCAAGACAGATCGTCAAGGATGGGTAGTTTGGGAAGAAGAAGGTCGTTATCCAGATGTGATAGTTGAACTCACATCTCCTTCAACTGCTAGTGTAGACATTGGTAAAAAAAAGGATATTTACGAGGGAACATTCCGTACTCCATATTATTTCATCTTTAATCCATTTGATCGGAAATCATTAGAGGGATGGTCTCTGGAAAACGATAGATATCAGAAGTTACAGCCGGACGAGCGAGGATGGTTGTGGTGCAAGAAGTTGGAGTTATGGTTGGGTACTTGGGAAGGGAGTATTCAGCAAGAGTCGGCAGTGTGGTTACGATTTTATGACGAGCAAGGAAATTTGGTATTATTGCCAGGAGAAGTAGCCCAACAAGAACGTCAACGTGCTGACCAGGAACGTCAACGTGCTGAACAACAACAGCAACGAGCGGAACGTCTGGCTGCTAAACTAAAAGAGTTAGGGGTCGATCCTGATTCTGTCTAATATATCCCCCCCTGCCCCCAGATCCCCCCTAACCCCCCTTCATAAGGGGGGAACCGCTTAAAAAAGGGGGGAGCCTTCAAAGTCCCCCTTTTCAAGCTATGCTTTATAAACATCTTTCTTAACATAAAACTTGACAAAAGATACAAGTTCTGTGTATGTCTGGAAACGGCTTTTTCCGGAGAAAATTGTATTGAATGAGACAATTTTTTGAGGACTTTAAAGAAAATTCTTACTTCCCCCTCTTCCCCCTCTTCCCCCTCTTCCCACCCTCCTACAAAGGTTTCAGGAGTTCCTTATAAAGGATAGCTTTTCAAGGGGGATTTAGGGGGATCGTAAATGTATCTCATTTTAATGGGAAATGCTATAACAGCAATCTTGGTATTTTCCTTATTCTCTAGACAAACGTTATCTATCCCGAAATTCTGCTTTGGTTTGATCGTCCCAACCTGCATACTTGAGACAAGCTTCTGCTGCATCTTTATTTTCAGGTTTAACGAGGTCAGGATGAAATTGTAGTTGATTACATCTTTTAACAAATTTTACCCATATAAACCCCGCCACAAATGCAAAGTCTTGTCCCCACTGCTCTATAAAACTGATACAAACAGTCACATAATGTAATAATCTGATGTTTACTTCCTGCTTCTACTGAGGCCGTCGGCGGTTACTCATCCACAGGCATTTACGATCGAGCCGACCGCATTTCTCAAATTAATACTGGCGTTTAAATCTCTATCTATCGACAGGCCACACTCTGGACAATCATAAGTCCTTTGATTTAAGGGCATATCTTGGACATGACCACAGTTTGAGCAAGTCTTTGATGATGGAAAGAATCTATCTACTACTACTAGCTCTGAACCGTACCATTGGCACTTGTACCTAAGCTGTCTCCGAAATTCATAAAATCCTTGGTCTGCTATTAATTTAGCTAGTTTATGGTTGGCTAACATACCGCGAACGTTCAAATCTTCTATGACAACAGTGCCGTGGTTTTTGGCTAAGTAAGTTGTCAATTTATGAAGTGTGTCTTTACGGATATTTGCTACTCTTCTATGCAATGCTGCTATTTTCAGTTGTGCTTTTTTCCAATTAGCTGAACCAATTTTTTTATTGCGGTTCAAGTATTGTAGTCTAGATAGTTTGTTTTCAAATTTCTTGTAAGACTTAGCTCCTTCAAATACTTCTCCTGTGCTTAAAGTTGCTAAAGTTTTTACTCCTAAATCTACACCCACAACTTCAGTTTTTTTAGGTGTTGGAGTGGGAGTAAATTCGTAGCTACAACTTAAGTACCAATCGCCTGCTTGTCTACTAATGGTTATTTTTTGAGTTGTTGCCTCAATAGGTTCGTAAGTTTTGACACAACCAATAACAGGTAATTTATGATTCTTTCACAATTGATAATTCTGGAAGACCCATAGAATTAAATGGATGGAATCATAAATTA
>NZ_JAAHGK010000524.1:0-4895 GCF_010672505.1 Okeania sp. SIO2B9
ACGACAATATTAACGACTATTTTTAGAGTTAGCATCTATTAGTTTTCTCCCAGGATGTGAAAAATTGATATTGATTATGAAAAATCTACAACTTTCTTATCATATCTAAATATTGTCTCATTTGACTACAATATATGTGTCAAATATTTTTCAACTTCTTTTGGCTCCATTGCCAGACTTGTGCAAATACTTTTTCTATCCAGGTCATAACCACATCCACCCATCCCAATATTTCTTCTAGAGGATGTTTGATATATCCTATTGAAACTGAGGCTACTTCTAAGCAGTCTTGTTCTTGCTGGTAATCTGGCCTACTATCTTCTCTACTATAATATTGAATCGAAACTTTGGCATTTTTTGTGGTCTGGGAAAAGTTTTGTTCATTTGTCTTTGTTAAAGTTTTGATGCTCCTGCCTCGATTTTCTCTAAATCTGATAGTTTCTATGTTGGCAGAATTATTAGAAGTGAAAATGGTCTTTTGAGAAGAGTTCTGTACCTGGTCTTCCTCTTGTTTTACTTCTAACAATGATTCAAAGGGTAATTCTTCTATGTTAATAGGTGGTAGTAATTCATTTAAACCTAGACTTCTAGTAATTGGGTGTATGTAATGTTTAGCTATATTGTTAATAAAGTCACGGAAAATTAGATTGGAACTTGACAATAATGGCAGTGTTTGGTAATTATTTTTTTCCTGAATTAGTTTATTTTTCTCCGGGGGTAATTTCAATTCCTCAAATAGATTGAACCATAAGGCTATTTGACTGGTTTGCACCCAGGCCATAATTTGCCAGAAAATACTCATATATCTAGAGTTGGGTGCAATTTCGGCGCATGGTTGAAGTTGCAATGGGGTGTTGTTTTCTAAGTAAGCTGTTAAGATAAGTGGCTGTTTTTGTTGGTCTTTGGTCAAAAGTTCAGATTTTTGATGATTATCTGCCAGGGTGTCTTGATTTTCAAATTTAATGTCTAGTCTTGGGAAAAGTTCAGATTTGGGTTTAATTAGGGAAGAAGTTGAGGTGTTTACTGGGAGTTTAGCTGCTGGTGGGGTGACTGTTTGTATTGTTGTTAGTGATGCTTGCTGAATAGGTTGGTTAGTATTTTGATGATTTTTAGTTGTTTCATTATTGACTTTATTTGTGATTTGTGGTTTTTTTACGGATGCCTTTTTTCCTAGCTGTTTGACTGCTAGGCGAGAGGTTTGCAGCAACACATATATTGGATAAAGTAGCAATTGAATTGTGTTGGTAGTTGCAAATTTTACTTGATTGAAGACGCGATCGCTTCTATCTAATATTTGGCGATATTTTTCAGAAACAAAGTTTAATACTTTACTTTTATAAGGACTTGATGTCATTTTTATTTTAAATTTTTGATAGGGGTAGGTTTATTTATTTTCATGATTTTCTTTTTCTTGCTCCGTCTTTATGTGCTCGGAAACCTCAGCGCAGGCAGTGCGCTTTTTTGAAGCAATAGGGAATAGGAGAAGGCGATCGGATAATTTTTATAGAGTTAAAAGTGAACTAATTATAGAGAGTAGTATGTTACTAAACAGCTTTATTATATCTCAGAAGCGAAGTTTTATGAGACTCTGGAGTTAGGAATAAGTTTGTTTCAGTTATGAGTAAATTGAAATATGAAATATGATTTGGCTTTACTTATCTATGGAGTAGCTAAGGTTTTGATGAAAATTTTTTTTCTATGAGGAAAGCTAATCAAGGACTTAGGTGAGTTGCAAGAAAGTTGTTGTTAGAAAAAAATCAGAATCTACTTCTACATCTCAATTTCAATTAGAAAGAATATCGGGCAAGGCAAACGCATCTTATTTTGAAGTTCTAACAGGGCAAGGATGTTAGGGTTCTGAGTGTTTATACTTATTACTTCTCTAAAGCTTAACTGTAGAAGGTTCCAGAATTTAGATGCGTTGGCCCTGGAATATCGGGGAGTTTGTTGAATAAATAGTCATGCGTAGGGGCGAACAACTCCTAATACATAAATTTTCTCACAATTTTTTGGGGAATGCAAGGCAAAAAACCTGACAGATTTTTTTGAGCTTCACAAAATGCTTATTTTGCTCTTCTCAGTAGAGTGGAGCGATCGCTCATCTATATATAGCTATCGGTAAAAAGTGCAGTGTTTTTAGTTGAATAAATAGTCATGCGTAGGGGCAAACAACTCCCAATGCATAAATTTTCTCACAATTTTTTGGAGAATGCAAGGCAAAAAACCTTGGCATCACGTTTTTTTTCTGGAGCTTGACAAAATGTTTTTTTTGACTCTACTGAAATGAATATTTTCTCTCTGTTCTAAATTGAGTGGAGCGATCGCTCATCTATATATAGCTATCGGTAAAAAGTGCAGTGCTTTTAGTTGAATAAATAGTCATGCGTAGGGGCGAACAACTCCTAATACATAAATTTTCTCACAATTTTTTGGGGAATGCAAGGCTCAAAACCTCACAGATTTTTTTGAGCTTCACAAAATGTTTTTTGTGACTCTACTGAAATGAATATTTTCTCTCTGTTCTAAATTGAGTGGAGCGATCGCTTATATCTCTCTATCTATAGTTATCAGTAAAAAGTGTGGCGTTTTTAGTTGAATAAATAGTCATGCGTAGGGGCGAACAAATCCCAATACATAAATTTTCTCACAATTTTTTGGGGAATGCAAGACTAAAAACCTCACAGATTTTTTTGAGCTTCACAAAATGTTTTCTTTAACTCCATTGAAACGAATATTTTCCCTATCTTCTCAGTTGAGTGGAGCGATAGCTTATATCCTATCTATTCTTCTTCCTTCTTTCTTCTGCTATATACTCTTTCTAAACATTCAATAATCAACAAATCAAAACTTTATGCAATTTTCTATTAGAGAAATTTCAACAACTATAGAAAAACTACGAAAACTAACCCAAGTAGATATTCAAAGACAATGGCGATGTCAGCAAAGAGATATACCTTTAACCGCACTTGAAAATTTAGATACTTGGGAATTAGCCGTAACAAATGAGAGAAAACATATTGCCTGGAAAAAAGGTAAACAGATTTTATGGTTAGGGCAAAAATTGATAATTCCCTCACACTTAAACAACTATTTTTTAGCTGATTTATCTTTAAAATTAAGTTTAACTTGGTGGGCTGAATCTGCGGAAATTTATGTAAATGGAAAATTAGTACAAACAGGAGATTTATTTGACTGTTCGAGTCGAATTTTACTAACTCCAAAGGCAATGGTTGGGGAGACTTTTTTAATTGGGATTAAGTTGGTAAGTCCGGTACATGACTGGGGAGCTTTAGTAAAGTCTTGGTGCGTGTATGAAAATGTGGATAATTATCAGCTAGACCCTGGTTTATTGGCAGATGAGTTAGAAATTTTAGTTGAATATTTGGCAAAAGTTGAGACTGAGAATGACTTAGATATAGAAAGAATAAAATATGCGGTAAATTTGATAGATTGGCAGTCAGTTGGAGAGAGGGAAAAGTTTGAAGAGTGTCTGATAAAAGTTAATGCTGAAATAGTCAAAATTTCTGAGAAGTATATTAATAGTTTAAAACTGAAATTATTGGGTCATGCTCATTTAGATTTAGCTTGGTTATGGGATGTCAAAGAAACTTGGGAAGTGGCGCAACGAACTTTTGAGTCTGTATTGAATTTACAACAAGATTTTCCGGAACTTATTTTCTGTCATTCGACTCCGGCACTATATGAATGGATAGAAATAAATAGACCAGATTTATTTAATAGAATTAAAGCGCAAGTAGAGTTGGGAAAGTGGGAGTTTGTTGGGGGTTTGTGGGTAGAACCAGAGTTAAATACTGTGAGTGGGGAATCAATTGTTCGTCAGGTTTTATATGGTCAAGGTTATTTTTGGGATAAGTTTGGCAGATTTTCTCTTGTAGCTTGGTTGCCGGATAGTTTTGGTTTTTGTTGGCAACTTCCACAAATTCTTCAGGGTGGGGGTATGGAATATTTTGTGACTCAAAAGTTGCGTTGGAATGATTTTATGGAGTTTCCTTTTGAGGTTTTTTGGTGGGAAGGTTTGGATAAAAGTCGAATTTTTAGTTTGATGTTACCGCCGATAGGAGAAAGTATTGATGTTGTAAAGATGGGAAGGTTTGCTTGTGAATGGTTGGTGAAAACTAGTAGAAAAAATGTTTTGTGGTTGCCTGGGGTGGGAGACCATGGTGGGGGTCCGACTAGGGATATGTTGGAGGTGGGGAAAAGATGGCGGGAGTCTGGTTTTTTTCCTTTGTTGGAGTTTACGACTGCTGAGAATTTTTTAGTAGAGTTGGTGGGGGAAGGTTCTGATGATTATCCTGTTTGGGGGGATGAACTTTATTTGGAGTTTCATCGAGGTTGTTATACGACTCATGCTGATCAAAAGAGATGGAACCGTTGTTGTGAGGGTTTGTTGTATGAGGCGGAGTTGTTTGCTGTTTTTGCTTCGGTTGTGACTGGTGCTTTTTATCGGAAGAATGATTTGGAGGTTGCTTGGAAGGGGGTTTTGTTTAATCAGTTTCACGATATTTTGCCTGGTTCGGCTATTTCTGATGTTTATGTGGATGCTAATAATGGTTGGAGGGAGTCTGAACGGTTGGGGTTGGAAATTTTGGATGAGGCGATGGAGGCGATCGCTTCTCATATTGATTTTTGTCCGCCTTTTTCGTTTGATTCTGGTGAAGATGGGATGTTTTATCGGGTTATTGTTTTTAATTCTCTGAATTGGCAACGTTCGGAATTGGTTTCGGTTGCTTTGCCAGCGCCTCCGGAAAAAAAGGATTGTTGGGGTGTGGGGAGTAGGCAGCAGGGAGAGGGTTTGGATATGGATAATTATTCTGCTGGTATGCAAAATGATCGAAATGACTGGCTAGTTTATGACAATGAGGGAAAATTAGTTA